>NZ_CM001466.1:4211237-4379232 GCF_000231055.2 Saccharomonospora azurea NA-128
CGGTCGGACCTCCCCGGGATCGGGCCGCGCGGTCGGGGCGGGGCGCGGCCCCCGAGCCACGGCGCCACACACGGGTTCCCCTTCCGCGGTGACGTCGCGGCTCAGTCCGGAACGCGGGCGGAAGGGGCCTCAGTGCCAGATCTGCACCGCCCGCACGACGTACGGACTTCGCGGGACGAACGTGTCCGGCCCCGGATAGGTACTGAAGTCCGCTTCGGTCGAGCACTCCGCGTCCTGATAGACGGTCACGTGTCGATCGACGCGGTTGACGAAGGACCTCGCCGACATCCCGTCCGGTAGCGGCGCGCACTCGTCCGGGTTGGTGTTGCGCAGGTCGAGCCGCACCATCGTGCCGCCGTAGCCGGCTTTCGGCCACAGACAGAACTCGCCGGTCTCGCACGCGTCCTCGCCGCGTGGTGCTGCGCTGCGCTCCACTGCGCCGCGCTCGACCTCGGTGGCGGGCGCGGCGGCCGCGACACTCGGGGCCAAGGCGAGCGCCAGGCCGGGCAGAAGCAGGAGGGCCTGGCGGTGTCGGGCACGGGTGCGTGCGGAGTCCGTGCTCGGATGCGCGGCGCTGTGGCGAGCCCCGCT
The DNA here is from genome assembly GCF_000231055.2 of Saccharomonospora azurea NA-128. Taxonomy (GTDB): domain Bacteria; phylum Actinomycetota; class Actinomycetes; order Mycobacteriales; family Pseudonocardiaceae; genus Saccharomonospora; species Saccharomonospora azurea. The sequence continues at coordinate 4,211,829 of NZ_CM001466.1, forward strand.
GTCGGCGTCGGTGTGGTGGCGGAAGCCGGTGTCCCTCATGTGATCCCCCTCGGTTCGGTCTCGGTGTGCCGAGTCGTGCCTGTGGTGTGACCTCAGGTTGGCCGATCGAGCGCGGTGGCGCGAGATCGGAGAGTGAGGCCTGTGGACAACTGCGTGGGCGCGCCCCGGACGGGTGAGACTTGTCCCCAGTCGGCTGAGAACGGCACACCAGCGCGACGACGGTGATAGAGCGCCCGCGGACCGGGCCGGGCGAGCCGCCACACATCCGACGACCTCCGCCGACGAACCCCGACCGACGTGCGCATACCCTCGTAGACGTGTCCGCGGAAGTCGAACCCGACGCACCCGACAGCAAGGCTGAGCGTGCCGGGAGTGCTGGGAGCACCACGAGTTCTGCCCCGAGCGCCGAGAGCAGCACAGCGCCTCAGGGGGCACGACGTCGCCGCGCCGCGATGGGACCGCTGCTCCTCGTGGGCAGCCTGCTCGCCATCATGGTGGCGGTCGCCATCGTCGTGCTCACCGGCGGACTCAGCTACGGCGTCGCCGGCCTGACCGACCCGGGTGACGTCACGCGTTACGGCATCATGGTCGTGCGCGTCGGCGCCGATCTCTCCGCGGCCGTCTGCGTCGGGTCGCTACTGCTGGCGGCCTTCCTGGTACCGCCTCAGAAGTCCGGCATGCTCACCGTCGACGGCTACGCCGCCGTGCGCACGGCCGGGACGGCGGCCTGGCTCTGGTTCGTCTTCGCGATCGCGTCGGTGTTCTTCACCGCGGCCGACGGCGCGGGCAAGCCGGTCACCGACGTGTTCGACCCCGTCGTGCTGCTGAACTACGTCGAGGCCATCGAGCAGCCGAAGGGCTGGCTCCTGACCGCGGCGCTGGCGTTGCTGCTCGCGCTCGGTTGCCGTCTGGTGCTGTCGTGGGGCTGGTCGGTGGTGCTCTTCGGTCTCTCGATCGGCGGATTGCTGCCGATCGCCGCGACAGGTCACTCCGCGGCCGGCGGCTCGCACGACGTGGCCACCAACAGCCTGCTGTTCCACCTGGTCGGCGCGGCGCTGTGGGTCGGCGGGCTCATCGCCCTGCTGGCTCACGCCCGGCGTCGCGGCGACCACCTGCCGCTGGCCGCCGCCCGCTTCTCCACCATCGCGCTCGTGGCCTGGATCGTGCTGGGCGTCTCCGGCGTGGTGAACGCGCTGGTGCGGGTGGCTCCCGATCAGCTGCTCACCACCGACTACGGCCTGGTGGTGCTCGCGAAGGTCGTGGCGCTCGCCGTGCTCGGGGTGTTCGGGCACCAGCACCGCAAGCGCAGCGTCCGGGAACTCGCCGACGGCGCGGGAGGCGGTTCGCTCGTGCGACTCGCCGCCGTCGAGGTGCTGGTCATGTTCGTGACGTTCGGCCTGGCGACGGCCCTGTCGCGGACTCCGCCGCCGTTGGAGATCGCCGCCCAGCCCTCGACGACGGAGCTGCTGATCGGCTACGACCTCGACCGGGCGCTCACGCCGCTCGGCGTGTTGACCGAATGGCGGTTCGACCTCATCTACGGCACGGCGGCCATCGTGCTCGCCGCCGTGTACCTGGCGGGAGTGCGGAGGCTGCGGCGCCGTGGCGACGCCTGGCCGGTGGGGCGCACGGTGGCCTGGCTCAGCGCGTGCGCGATGCTGCTGCTCGCCACCTCGTCGGGCCTCGGTCGTTACTCCCCGGCGATGTTCAGCATCCACATGATCACGCACATGACGCTGAACATGCTGGTGCCGATCCTGTTCGTGCTCGGTGGTCCGGTGACGCTCGCGCTGCGGGCGCTGCCGCCCGCCGGACGCAACCGCCCACCGGGGCCGCGGGAATGGATCCTGGCTCTGGTGCACTCGCCGATCGCGAAGGCGCTCACCAACCCGGTCGTCGCGCTGATCCTCTTCGTCGGATCGTTCTACGTCCTGTACTACTCGGGCCTGTTCGACGTCGCGCTCAAGCAGCACTGGGCCCACGTCGCCATGAACGCGCACTTCCTGGTCGTGGGTTACACGTTCTTCTGGCCGATCATCGGCATCGACCCGTCTCCCCGGCAGTTGCCGCCGCTGGGCAAGCTCGGCCTGCTCATGGCGTCGACGCCGTTCCACGCGTTCTTCGGTGTGATCCTCATGAACATGCAGACGGTGATCGGGGAGAGCTTCTACCGGTCGCTGGACCTGCCGTGGGTGGACGGCCTGCTGACCGACCAGCGGGTCGGCGGCGGCATCGCGTGGGCGTCCGGGGAGCTGCCCGTCCTGGTGGTCATGGTCGCGCTGCTCGTGCAGTGGGCGCGCAGCGACGCCCGCGAGGCGAAACGGCAGGATCGCCGCGAGGACGCGACCGGTGACGCCGACCTGGCCGCCTACAACGCCATGCTCAAGCAACTGGCCGACCGGGGCGGCGCGCGCGACTGACGGGCACGCCCGGGGCACAGCAGGTGACCCATCGGTGACCGGGGTGAGGGAGTCGGCGGCGTCGCTCTACGATCGGAGTATGGCCGAGTTCATCTACACCATGAAGAAGGTGCGCAAGACCGTCGGGGATAAGGTCATCCTCGACGACGTCAGCACCGCGTTCTACCCCGGCGCCAAGATCGGCGTGGTGGGGCCGAACGGTGCGGGTAAGTCCACCGTTCTGAGGATCATGGCTGGGCTCGACCAACCGAGTAACGGTGACGCGTTCCTCCAGCCGGGAGCGAGCGTGGGCATCCTCCAGCAGGAACCGCCTCTCAACGAGGAGAAGACGGTGCGCGGCAACGTCGAGGAGGGCCTCGGCGACATCAAGGTGAAGCTCGACCGGTTCAACGAGATCGCCGAACTGCTCGCCACCGACTACAGCGACGAGCTCATGGAGGAGATGGGCAAGCTGCAGGAGGAGCTCGACCACGCGGACGCGTGGGAGCTCGACTCGCAGCTGGAGCAGGCGATGGACGCCCTGCGCTGTCCTCCGGGCGACGAGCCGGTGACCCACCTCTCCGGTGGTGAGCGGCGCCGGGTCGCGCTGTGCAAGCTGTTGCTCTCCAATCCCGACCTGCTGCTGCTCGACGAGCCCACCAACCACCTGGACGCCGAGAGTGTGCTCTGGCTGGAGCAGTTCCTCGCGAACTACCCGGGTGCGGTGCTGGCGGTCACCCACGACCGGTACTTCCTCGACAACGTCGCCGAGTGGATCATGGAGCTGGACCGGGGCCGGGTCGAGGGCTACGAGGGCAACTACTCCACCTACCTGGAGAAGAAGCGCGAGCGCCTGGAGGTCCAGGGCAAGAAGGACGCCAAGCTCGCGAAGCGGCTGGCCAAGGAACTGGAGTGGGTGCGCTCCAACGCGAAGGCCCGGCAGACCAAGTCGCGGTCGCGTCTCGAGCGCTACGAGCAGATGGCCGCGGAGGCCGAGAAGACCCGCAAGCTCGACTTCGAGGAGATCCAGATCCCGCCGGGCCCGAGGCTGGGCAACGTCGTGGTGGAGGTGGAGAACCTCCGCAAGGGCTTCGACGACCGGCTGCTGATCGACGACCTGTCGTTCACGCTCCCGCGCAACGGCATCGTGGGCGTCATCGGCCCGAACGGTGTCGGTAAGACGACGCTGTTCAAGACGATCGTGGGCCTGGAGGAGCCGGACGCCGGCGAAGTGCGGATCGGCGACACCGTCAAGCTGTCCTATGTGGACCAGCAGCGGGCCGGCATCGACCCCGACAAGACGGTGTGGGAGGTCGTCTCCGACGGGCTGGACTACATCCACGTCGGCCAGACCGAGATGCCGTCGCGCGCGTACGTGAGCGCGTTCGGGTTCAAGGGGCCCGACCAGCAGAAGCCCGCGGGCGTGCTGTCCGGCGGTGAGCGCAACCGGCTGAACCTGGCGCTGACGCTGAAGCAGGGCGGGAACCTGATCCTGCTCGACGAGCCGACGAACGACCTCGACGTCGAAACGCTCGGTTCGCTGGAGAACGCGTTGGAGCAGTTCCCCGGTTGCGCCGTGGTGATCTCGCACGACAGGTGGTTCCTCGACCGCGTCGCGACCCATATTCTCGCCTGGGAAGGGACCGAGGAGAACCCGGCGAAGTGGTTCTGGTTCGAGGGCAACTTCGAGGGTTACGAGAAGAACAAGGTCGAGCGGCTCGGTGCCGACGCGGCTCGGCCACACCGGGTGACTCATCGGAAACTGACCCGCGACTGATCTCGCGGCGTGATGGAGGAAAGGCGAGGCGGCGGTGACGCGGTGCCTCGCCCTTTCCACATCGCGCCTCGACCGAGTCCCGAGCCCGGAGCCGACAGTTGAGGACAGACCCGGTGGCGACCACTGAGCAGACAGGCGACAGCGCGGCGAGAGGCCGGAGAACGACGGCCCACGGCGTGCCCGGTGGCTCGGCTTCGGTCGAGCGGCTGGTGGAGCAGGCGTCGACCCTGCAGACCCGGTCACCGGAGTTGGCGCTCATCCTCGGGGAGCGGGCCGCCGCGCTCGCGGAGTCCTCGGGGAACAACGAGCTGTGGGTCCGGGCGGAGAGCCTGGCCGTCCACGCGAAGGTCCGGCTGGGCCACCGGGCGTCGACGGTGGGGCGTGCGGTGACGGCGTTGCGGGCCGCCGAGGACGCCGGACATCCCGTCGTCGCGGCACAGCTGCGCACCGACCTCGCCGTGTGCGCGCGTGCCGTGGGTGCTCCGCTGACGGGCCTGGCGGCGTTGCGGCCGGTGCTCACCGTGGGCGGGTTGTCGTCGGTGCAGCGCGCGGCCGCGTTGTGCCACCTCGTGGGCTGCCTCGGCACGTTCGGCCGCAAGGCGGAGCTCGACCGGGTGCTCATGGAGGGGGACCGGCTGATCTCCCGGGACTCGTCGTTGTCCGACGACGACCGGTTGGTGGCGAGAGCGTCGTTGCGGGTCGGGGTGTCGGCCCACCGCCGGCGGCACGGTGACCTGGTGAGTGCCGCGGACGCCGCGCGCACGGGCATCGGGTTCCTGGACGACTTGAGCGATCCCGGCGCCGACGGCGGGCTGGCCAGGGTCCGGTTGGTGTTGGAGCTGGTCTGCGCACTGCTCGACCGTGGTGACGCCGACCTGGCTCTGGAGGTGGCCGAACCGCTGCTGTCCGCCCCCGAACGCGCGGCGGCGGTCGCGCCGATGGCGTGGTTGCGCCTGGCCGTGGCGTCGCGAGTCCACCTGGTGAACGGCTCGGCCGAGACGGCGGCCCGCACTCTGCGAGAGGCCGTGCACAGCGCGAGCAGGCATGGCCTGTACGCGCTGACGTCCCGGTTGTGGCTCGAACTGGCTCACGTCGAGGAACGCATCGGCGAGGCGAGTGAGGCGATCCAGTGCCTCTATCGGGCACGCTCCGCCGAGCACCTCCACACGCGGGTGAGCAGCCAGGCGCGGGCTTTGCTGACCGGAGCGTTCGGCGCGGGCGAGCAGGCACCCGTCGACCTCGCGGAGATGGTGGCGGCGGCGGCGCAGGCCGCGGCCGCGGCCACTCCGGCTCCGGCACCGGCACCCGCACAGACACCGCCGCAGCCGCCCGCACAGCGCACGTCGTCCGGGATGGGATTCGACACGGAACAGTCCGGCGAGCGGCGTGGCGGTGGCAGGCGCCGGGCCGACGAGCGGGCGGGCTCGTCGCGGCCCAGGGTCGTGTTGCCGATGCTGCGGCTCGCGCCGGCGGCCGGCGACGAGGCCGAGGGCGCGGACGAGAAGACGCGGCTGGTGGAGGCTCCGACCGTCACCGGCACGGAGGAGACCACCAGGGGCGCCGAGAAGTCCCAGACCGACGTCCCGGAGACTCCGGCGCCGAGGGAGAGCGCGGAGGACGGTGTGTCGGCCACGGAGGTCACGGCCGTCACGCCGATCATCAGCGACGACACACCGGCGCCCGTACCGCGGCGACGGCGACGTAAACCGGAGGAGGACGAGGAGGTCTCCCCGGTGTCGCGGCGGCGCAAGACCCGGCACGACTCCGAACACGGCTCGGTCGCCGCGCGATCCGTGCTCGACCGGCTGGGCATCTCGCCGACGGGAGGCGGACGGCGCCGCGCGGCCGACAGCGAGGAGAGCACGGACAGCGCCGGTCGGGCGGGCAGCGCCGAGACCGTCGACAGCGCCACCGGCACCGCGGCGACGTCGGGATCACAGCCTGTGCCGGAGACGCCGACCGTCGACGCAACGTCACCGTCTCGGGACACGACGGAGCGAACGGACACCTCGGCGGAGGCGCCCGGCTGGTTGCCGCGGCTGAAGTTGCCGCCGTCACTGGCACCGGTACGGGAGGACTCGGAGCCGAGCGAGAGCACGTCGGACTTCTCGTCGACGACGGAGCCCCCCTTCACCGCGACGTCCACCGCGACGTCCGACGCCCCCTCGGGCGCCTCGTCGGACTCGGGGGAAGAGCCCATCCCGCACCCGGAGTCGCGAGCCGGCGAGTCGGAGCCGTTCGCCGATCCGCGCACCGCTTACGGTGCGCCGACGGACGATCCGCCACCGGACGCGGGGCTCGCCGAACTGCTGGCCAGGGCGTTGGCCGAGCACCAGGCGGGCACGGCGAGCGCCGCCGCGTTGGTCAAGAAGCTCGGGATGGATGACGAGCAGCCACGCGTCAACGGCAGGCATCGCGGAGACACCTGACTCACCACAGGGGGCCTGGCAAGCGCCGTTTCGGAGTCGTGGGACAGTAGCGGCAGAGGCGTGACGTTGGGGTCTAGCCAGGACAGTGGAGAGTTGGGTTGTCTGACATACACTCGACCGGAACATCCATCCACTCCGGCACGGAGGACGTGAACACCGAGCCGCCGGGCCGTCCTCGCAGCCCGGAGCAGATCCGCGACGAACTCGTGGAGGCTGCTGCGGCGCAGGCACCGGACATCGCGGAACTCGTCCGGTTGTACTACCGGCTCGTTCCCGCCGAGGAGATCATCGGCGACGACCCGACCGATCTGGTCGGTGCGGTCAGGTCGCACGTGGAACTCGCGCGGCAGCGCGTCCCGGGGCGGCCGGTCGTCCGGTTGTTCAACCCGAACGCGGCCCACGACGGCTGGGCGCGGGAAGCCACGGTGGTGCAGGTCGTCACGGACGACATGCCCTACCTCGTCGACTCGGTGGCCGCGGAGCTGTCTCGCAGCGGCGTCCAGGTGCAGCGCATCGTCCACCCCATCGTCGTCGTGAGCAGGGACGTCGCCGGCGCGTTGCAGGAGGTGCACCCGAAGGCCGACGTCGCCGACCCGCCGTCCGGTGCCTCCGCCGAGTCGTGGATGTACCTGGAGATCGACCCGATCGGTGACCCGGAGCGGGCGAGGGACCTCGACAACAAGTTGGTCGCGGTGCTCAGCGACGTCCGTGAGGTCGTCGAGGACACCGACAAGATGACCCAGGCCGCGATCGACATCGCGCGCGAGCTGGAGGAGAACCCGCCGCCGCTGCCGGGGGAGGAGGTCGGCGAGGGCGCCGCACTGCTGCGGTGGATGGCCGACAACCACTTCACGTTCCTGGGCTACCGCCACTACGAGGTGGTTCCGGACTCGGAGAACGGCGAGGAACCGGCGTTGCGGGCGGTGCTCGCGTCCGGGCTCGGAGTGTTGCGACAGGACAGTTTCGCCGCCCGCAGCCTCACCCACGGTCCCGACACGGCGTCGCGGGTGCTCTCTCCGACGTTGCTGGTGCTGACCCACGCGAGTTCGCCGTCCACTGTGCACCGTCCGATTTACCCGTACTACGTCGGGGTGAAGACGTTCGACGACGCGGGCCGGGTGACCGGCGAGCACCGCTTCCTCGGCATGTTCACCTCGTCGGCCCTGCATGAGGACGTCCTCGACATCCCCGTGGTGAACCGGCGGGTCCGTCAGGTCATCCACCGGGCCGGCTTCCCGATGGAGTCGTACTCCGGTCAGCGGATGCTGGACGTGCTCCAGAACTGGCCGCTGGCCGATCTGCTGTCGGCCGACGCCGATTCGCTCTACGCCACGGCGACGGGCGCGATCACGCTCGCCGACCGGCGCCGGCTGCGGCTGTTCCTGCGGAAGGACCCGTACGGGCGCTTCTACTCGTGCCTGGTGTTCCTCCCGCGCGACCGGTACACCACCTGGTCGCGGCTGGCCATGCAGCAGGTGCTGCTGGACGAGCTGGAGGGCACGTCGCTGGAGTACAGCACGCGGCTCGGCGAGACGCTGCTCGCGCAGATCCACTTCACAGCGTACACCGAGCCGGGGGCGGTCGGCGAACCCGACACCGTCCGTATCCAGGAGCGGCTGAACGAGGCCGTGCGCACGTGGGACGACTCGCTGGTCGAGGCGATCCTGGCCGAGCGCCGGGCGCGTGCCGGCAACGGCAAGGCCGTCACACTGGCCGGCGAGGAGTCGGCCACGGAGCAGGCGCAGCGGTTCGCCTCCGCCTTCCCGGAGGCGTACAAGGAGGACTTCGACGCGGAGACCGCGCTGGCCGACCTGCGCAAGCTGGAGGGCCTGGAGGGTCCCGAGGCGCTCGACATGTCGTACTACCTGCCCGTCGACGCGGCGCCGGGAGAACGACGGTTCAAGCTGTACCTGCGTGAGGGTGTCACGCTGTCGACGCTGCTGCCCATGCTGCAGCGGATGGGCGTCGAGGTCGTGGACCAGCGGCCGTACGAGGTGCGGACCCAGGACGGCCACCGCTGCTGGATCTACGACTTCGGCATGCGGATCGAGCCCGGGGTGCTGGCGAAGCTCGGTGACGAGGCCGAGGACGACCTGCGGGTGCGCTTCCAGGAGGCGTTCGCCGCGGCGTGGCACGGGCTCGCGGAGACCGACGGCTTCAGCGAGCTCGTGCTCAAGGCGGGCCTGACGTGGCGGCAGGCCGCCGTGCTGCGGGCGTACTCGCGCTACCTGCGCCAGGCGGGTTCGCAGTACTCGCAGGGCTACGTCGAGTCGGCGGTGCTCGCGCACACCGACGTCGCGAAGGCGCTCGTGCGGTTGTTCGAGGTGCGGTTCGCCCCCGACCGCGACGACAGCCACCGGGCGGAGGACGTCGCCGCGCAGGTCGCCGAGATCAACTCGATGATCGACGAGGTGACCAGCCTGGACACCGACCGCATCCTGCGGCGCCTGCTGTCGGTGATCACGGCGACGTTGCGGACCAACTACTGGGTCACCGACGAGTCCGGGACCTTCCGCTCGTACCTGGCGTTCAAGCTGGACCCGCAGCGGATCCCGGGTCTGCCCGAACCGCGTCCGGCGTTCGAGATCTTCGTGTACTCGCCGCGGGTCGAGGGTGTGCACCTGCGGTTCGGGTCCGTGGCGCGGGGCGGTCTGCGCTGGTCGGACCGCCACGAGGACTACCGCACCGAGATCCTCGGGCTGGTCAAGGCCCAGGCGGTGAAGAACTCCGTCATCGTCCCGGTGGGTGCCAAGGGCGGCTTCGTCGCCAAGAAGCCGCCGAAGCCGACCGGCGACCCCGGCATCGACCGGGAGAACCACCAGCGCGAGGGCGTCGCGTGCTACCGCATGTTCATCTCCGGTCTGCTGGAGCTGACCGACAACCTCGTGGACGGCGTCACGGTGCCCGCGAAGAACGTCGTGCGCCACGACGGTGACGACAACTACCTCGTCGTGGCCGCCGACAAGGGCACGGCGTCGTTCTCCGACATCGCCAACGAGGTCGCGGCGAGCTACGGCTTCTGGCTCGGCGACGCGTTCGCCTCGGGCGGGTCCCGTGGTTACGACCACAAGGCGATGGGGATCACCGCGCGTGGTGCGTGGGAGAGCGTCAAGCGGCACTTCCGCGAGCTCGGCAAGGACACCCAGCGCGAGGACTTCACCGTCGTCGGCATCGGCGACATGGGTGGGGACGTCTTCGGCAACGGCATGCTCTGCTCGGAGCACATCCGGCTGGTGGCCGCCTTCAACCACATGCACATCTTCCTCGACCCGAATCCGGACGCGGCGACGTCGTACCGGGAGCGCAAGCGGCTGTTCGAGCTTCCGCGGTCGTCGTGGGACGACTACGACCGCTCGCTGCTGAGCGAGGGCGGCGGGGTCTACTCGCGGTCGTCGAAGACCGTCCCGATCAGCCCGCAGGTGCGGGAGGCGCTCGGGTTGGCCGACGACGTGACGTCGATGGCCCCGTCCGAGCTCATCCGGGCGATCCTGCAGGCACCCGTGGACCTGCTGTGGAACGGCGGTATCGGCACCTACGTCAAGGCGGAGACCGAGACCCACGCCGACGCCGGTGACAAGGCCAACGACGCCGTGCGCGTCAACGGTGGCCAGCTCCGGGTCAAGGTCGTGGGCGAGGGCGGGAACCTCGGCTTCACGCAGCGCGGGCGGATCGAGTTCGCCCGCGGCGGAGGCAAAATCAACACCGATGCCCTCGACAACTCCGCCGGCGTCGACTGCTCCGACCACGAGGTCAACATCAAGATCCTCCTCGAACAGCTCGTGACGAGGGGCGAGCTCAAGGAGGACGAGCGCAACGCGCTGCTGGAGGAGATGACCGACGAGGTCGGGCAGCTCGTTCTGACCGACAACTACCGGCAGAACGCCGTTCTGGGTGTCAGCCGGGCCCACGCCGGTCCGATGCTGTCGGTGCACCGCCGCCTGGTGGCCGCGCTCGAGGAGAAGGGTGCGCTGGACCGCGAGCTGGAGGCGTTGCCGAGCGAGGCCGAGTTCGCCGCCAGGGAGAAGTCGGGCGAGGGATTGAGCTCGCCCGAGCTGGCGACCCTGCTCGCGCACGTCAAGCTCGACCTCAAGGACGAGATCCTCGACAGCGACCTGCCGGACGCGGACGTCTTCGCCCGCAGGCTGCCGGAGTACTTCCCGACCCCGCTGCGGCGCGACTTCGCCGCGGAGATCGCGAAGCACCCGCTCAACCGGCAGATCACCACCACGATGCTCGTCAACGAGGTCGTGGACGGTGCCGGTGTCTCGTACGCGTTCCGGCTGGCCGAGGAACTCAACGCCACCGGCACGGACGCGGTGCGGGCCTTCGCCGTCGTGACCGGCGTGTACGACCTGCACTCGGTGTGGGCGGGTATCGACGCGCTCGACAACGTGGTGCCCACCGACGTCGCCGACACGATGGTGTTGGAGAGTCGGCGGTTGCTCGACCGGGCGGCGCGGTGGTTCCTCACCAACCGGCCGCAGCCGCTCGCCGTCGGCGCGGAGATCAGCCGGTTCGCCGAGCCGATCGCCGCGCTCGCGCCGATGCTGGGCGACCTGCTGCGTGGCCAGGAAGCCGCGGCCTACCGGAGCGAGACCGAGGCGCTCGTGGGGCAGGGCGTTCCGGACGACCTCGCCCGGCGGGTGGCCCTGCTGCTCACCAGTTACTCGCTGCTCGACATCGTCGAGGTGGCGGAGCTGGCCGAGCGCGAGGTGGGGCTGACCGCGGAGCGGAGTCCCGTCGAGACCGCCGAGCTGTACTACGCGTTGTCCGAGCACCTGGGCATGGACCGCATGCTCACCTCGGTGAACGCGTTGGAGCGCGGCAACCGGTGGCATGCCCTGGCGCGCCTGGCACTGCGGGACGACCTGTACTCGTCGTTGCGGGCCCTCACGCTGGATGCCCTGCGGCACAGCGACCCGGGGGACAGCGCGGCGGAGAAGATCGCGAAGTGGGAGCAGGCGAACTCGTCGGCGCTGACCCGCGCGCGGGTGACGCTCGACGAGATCGAGGCGTCGGGCAGGCTCGACCTGGCGACGTTGTCGGTGGCCGTGCGCCAGATCCGCGGCACGGTGCGCTGAGGACGGACGACGTGACGACACGAGAGGCGACCCGGTACGTCGTTCGGGTGCGGCCACGGTGGTCCGACATGGACGCGTTCGGGCACGTGAACCACGCGCGTCTGGTGACGTTGTTGGAGGAGGCCAGGGTGCCGTTGCTGTTCGGCGACGGCCCCACTTCCAACGCGTCGGACGGCGGGCTCTCGGAGTTCGCCAAGGGGATCGTCGTGGTGCGGCTGCAGGTCGACTACCGTGCGCCGATCGTGGTCGACGGCGGAGAGGTGCGCGTGGAGATCGCGCTCGCCGATCTCCGGTACGCCTCCTTCACACTCGACTATCGGGTGCGGACGGGACCGTCAGAGGAGGACACGGTGGCCGCCACGGCGACCACCGTGCTCGCTCCCTACGACCTCGAACGAGGCAGGCCGCGGCGCCTCACCGAGCGCGAGCGTGAGTTCCTGACCGCACACATACCGAGTGGAGGACGGGTGTGACCGAGCTGCGTATCCCCGACGCCGCCGACCGGGAGAGCCTGGGGGCGTTCGTCGCCAGGGCGGTGCGGCTCGACGCCGCGAGCGCGGTGCGACTGCGCCAGCGCAACGAGCACGTCGTCGAGGCGTGGGCGACCACGCCGTTCGAGGTGCTCGCCACGCGTGCCGTCGAGGGAGCGGTGACCCCGTCCGACGTCACCGTGTCGGGCAACGAACTCCTGGCGGCGCTCACGGTCGCGCGGGGCGAGGTCATGGACCCCGGTCCGCCGCGTGACCTGCTGTGGCGGTCCGAGCTGCCGTCGGGCACGCGGTGGCGGGCCGTCGATTCCCTGCCCGTCACGGTCGTCAGCGACCTCGCCGAGCGCGGTGTCGAACTCGCCCGCGAGAACGTCGGCCCGCAGGGGACGCCGCCCGCGTCGCTGATGGACCAGACCGTGCTCACCGTGTCCGGCGACCAGGACGAGGTGAAGGTGCCCATGCGGTGCCTGTTCGCCCTGTCCGGCATGGGCTTCGTCGACTCGTCGGTCGGCGAGGACGTGGTGCGGGTGTCGGCGACGGACTCGTGGTTCCGCCTCGACGCCCGTTACGGCGCCGTGCTCCGGCGTCGGCACGCGTTGCTCCCGCTGCTGCTGTGAGCATTCGCATCACGGCAGCATGTCGCGCAGGTGCTCGATCTCCGCGGTCTGGGTGGTCACGACCTCCTGTGCCATCGCGAGTGCGCGCGGTTCGAGCCCGCGGGGCAGGTAGTCCTCGGCCATGGTCAGCGCACCCTCGTGGTGCGTGATCATGAGCTCGCAGAACACCCGGTCGAACTCCGTGCCCGACGCGGCGCGGAGCTCGGCCAGCTGTTCGTCGGTGGCCATGCCCGGCATGTCGGCGTGTCCGCCTCCGTGGCCGTGCTCGGTGTGATCCCCCTGCGTGGAGCTTTCGGACTCCGAGGAGGCGCTGCGGTCCCCGTACTGGTCGAGCCACGACTCCATCATCGCGATCTCGCCTTCCTGAGCTGCGGCGATGCGTCCGGCGATCGCCTTCACCCGGGAACTCTCGGCGCGGTCGGCGACGAGGTCGGTCATCACGATCGCCTGCTCGTGGTGGGGGATCATCATGCGCATGTAGTGCACGTCGGCGTCCGAGACCCGGACCTGTTGCGCCCGCTCGGCCGCCTGCTCGCCGGGTACCACGTCGGCCTGCTCACCGGGGCCCTGGGGGACGATCACGTCCGGTGGTGCCTGCTCGGGGGAGTCAGGCTCCGCGGTGCAACCGGTGATGAGCAACAGGATCACGGCCGCTGCGGCCGACAAGGCACCTCGCATGGCGTTCAAGCCAACCGGCCGACACACACTCGCGTCAAGTGATCACGCAGCGTCAGGTCAACGTCGTCCGATTGCCTGCTACCACCGCGTGGGCGGGCGCGATGACAATGACTCGATTGTTCACCTACCCGATGGGGAGAGGAGAACGCGTGAACACCACGCGCAGACGCGGACGTCGCGCCGGAGTGTTGATCGCGACTGGGGCGCTGGCGGTCGCGGGGCTCGGGGCGCCTGCCTCCGCGCAGCAGGACGACATTCCGGGCGTCGACGACGTCGTACACAGCCGTAACCTGAGCCATGTGGCCCACCTGGAGAAAGTTGGGCCGTTCGCGAACCAGGACGCGTTCAACACCGACATGGCGTTCACCCGGGGACACGCCATCGTCGGCAACTACGACGGATTCACCGTCTACGACGTCAGAAGGCCGAAGAAACCCAGGGTCGTCAGCCAGGTCCTGTGTCCCGGTGGCCAGAACGATCTGTCCGTGTCGGGTGACCTGCTGTTCCTCTCCACCGATTACGCCCGCACCGACGACTCCTGCACGAGCGAGCCCGCACCCGCGTCCGATCCCGACTCGTGGGAGGGCGTGAAGGTCTTCGACATCAGCGACCTGTCCAATCCCGAGTACGTGGCGTCGGTGCGCACCGACTGCGGCTCGCACACCCACACGATGGTGCCCGCACCCGAGCGGGAGTCGGTTCTGCTGTACGTGTCGTCGTACTCGCCCGCTCCGGAGCTGCCGAACTGCCAACCACCGCACGACAAGGTGTCGATCGTCGAGGTCCCGGTGGACCATCCGGAGGACGCGGCGCTGGTCGCCACGCCCGTGCTGTTCCCCGACGGCGGAAACCCCGGCGACGGCTACTCGCGGGAGACCACGGGCTGCCACGACCTGACCGCCTACCCCGAGAAGGACCTGCTCGCGGGGGCGTGCATGGGTGACGGCATCCTCGTCGACATCAGCGACCGCATGGAACCCCGCGTGATCGACAGGGTGCAGGACGAGGACAACTTCGCCTTCTGGCACAGCGCCACCTTCAACAACGCGGGCACCAAGGTGGTGTTCACCGACGAACTGGGTGGCGGCGGCATGGCGACGTGCAACGCCGAGATCGGGTCCGAACGCGGCGCCAACGGGATCTACGACCTCAAGGGCAAGGGCGATCACGCCCACCTGGAGTTCGTCAGCTACTACAAGATCCCGCGCCACCAGGGCGAGACGGAGAACTGCGTCGCGCACAACGGCTCGCTGATCCCGGTGCAGGGCCGCGACATCATGGTGCAGGCCTGGTACCAGGGCGGAGTGTCGGTGTGGGAGTTCACGAACTCCGACCGCCCGAAGGAGATCGCCTACTTCGAACGCGGTCCGCTGTCCGACACGGAGAACATCACCGGTGGGTCGTGGTCGGCGTACTACTTCAACGGCTACATCTACTCGTCGGACATCCAGAAGGGTTTCGACGTGCTGGACATCCGTGACCCGCGTACCGCACCGGCGAAGGCGGTGAAGTTCGAGGAGTTCAACCCGCAGACCCAGCCCTCCTACGGCCGTCGCTGAGGCGATCCCGAGGGCGGAGACGACAACGGGCGCCGGTGACCACGTGGTGGCCGGCGCCCGTTCGGTGTGTCGAGGCCTACTCCCAGCTGTTCATCAGCGAGTGAGCCGCCGTTTCCAGGTACCGCCACAGTTGCGCGCGGTAGGGCTCCTCGATGCCGGACTCGGCCACGGCGATCTCCATGGCGCGCAGCCAGGCGTCGCGTTCGATCGGGCCGATCTTGAACGGGACGTGGCGCATGCGCAGGCGCGGGTGGCCGCGCCGGTCCGAGTAGGTGTGGGGTCCGCCCCAGTACTGCATCAGGAACAGCCGCAGGCGTTCCTCCGCGGGGCCGAGATCCTCCTCCGGGTACATCGGCCTGAGGATCTCGTCCTCGGCGACTTCGGCGTAGAAACGTTCGACGAGTCTGCGGAACGTCTCCTCACCGCCCACCGCCTCGTAGAACGACTGCGGTTCCGAGGCCGGCTCCGGTGCCGGCTGCGAGGGCTGGGCACTGCTCACGTCTGTCACGCCTTCCATTCTGCCGGTTCTCAGTCGTGCGCGGCCTCTCCGTCGCGACCTCGGACCGCGCCGAAGAGGCGACCGAGCGGCGGATCGAAGCCCTCCCGCTCCAGAGCGCGCATGATCTCGGCCCGCAGCGCGCGCTGCACCGCCCACTGGCGGCCGGGCCTGACCTTGGTCGTCAGGCGGAACTGGATGGCCTCCGGTGTCACGTTCTCCACGCCCAGCACCTGCGGGTGTTCCAGCACGTCGGGCCGGATCGACTCCAACGAGGCCGCCTCCTGTGCCACCTGCTTCAGCAGCTCCGTGGCCTTGGTCACGTCGGAGTCGTAACCGAGCGGGATGTCCACGACGGCGACGGCGTAGCCCTGGCTGAAGTTGCCGACGCGGAGCACCTCGCCGTTGCGCACGTACCACACCGTGCCGTTGAGGTCGCGCAACGTCGTGATGCGCAGCCCGACGGACTCCACGGTGCCGACGGCCTCACCGACGTCCACGACGTCGCCCACGCCGTACTGGTCCTCCAGCATCATGAAGATCCCCGACAGGAAGTCCCGCACCAGGTTCTGCGCACCGAAACCGATGGCCACACCGACGATGCCCGCCGAGGCGAGGATGGGTGCGAGGTTGATGCCCAGCTCGCCCAGGATGAGCACGAACGCGAGCCCGAACACCGTGAAACTGGTGACCGACTTGAGCACCGACCCGATGGTCTGGGCCCGTTGCCGTCGTCGTTCCAGGGCGACCGGCCCCAGCACCTCGGGAGCGACCCTCTCCTTGAGGGGACGCAGCAGGGCCGGGACCTTGCTGTCGCCGTTGAGGTTGGGATCGTCGGCGGGCGGGCGGGTGAGCCGGTCGATCAGCTTGCGCACGAGGAAGCGGATGAGGAACGCGCCGAGCAGGATCAGCAGGATGCGAAGCGGCCGGGCCACGAGCCAGTCGGCGGAGGCCGCAAGCCACTCGTTGCCGGTGATGCGATAGACCTGTGCGCACCACGTTTCCACTTCGTCGGTGCACGTCGGCGGCTCGCTGAGGAACTCTTCCACTGCGGTGTGCACTCCTCCCTGGCGTGACACAGCACACTTCTGGGTCGACGCGGTTTCGGATCGGGGGCCGATTGACCGGATTCGGTTCGTCCGCCACGGTACTCAGACGAGTCCAGTGGCAGAACGCACGTGCGTTCCGGGGGTGAAGTGTGGTCGACTGAGGGCTGCACAGGTGGAGGTGGTCGCGTGCCAGACCGACAACCCAGCCCACACGGCGTCAGAACCCGGCAGCCCGCCGGGTCGGCGCCGGAGCCGTTCACGCCTTGCGTGCCGACGGGCGGCGTCGTCGTGCCGTCCTCGGCCGGCCCGCCCTCGCGGGTGGGCCGGATCACCCGAACCCATCACCGACGATCGCGGGATCCCGGTGGTGGCGTGGGTCCCACGCCGACGTCTCCCGGGTTGGGGAAACGTCGGGTTCTGCTGCTCAACGCCACGTTCGAGCCGCTCACCGCGTTACCGCTGCGCCGAGCCATCGTGCTGCTCGTGTGCGGTAAGGCGGAAGTCGTGCACGAGGACCCTGCCGGGGCTCTCCTGCACTCCGCCACGGCGACCTTGGAGGTGCCGTCGGTGATCAGGCTCAGCCGTTACGTGCGGGTACCCTACCGGGCCCGGGTTCCGTTGACGCGCGCAGGTCTGATGCATCGGGATCGCTTCCGGTGTGCCTACTGCGGGGGCCGGGCCGAGACCATCGATCACGTGGTGCCTCGGAGCCGAGGCGGGGCGCACTCGTGGGAGAACTGCGTGGCGTGCTGCGCGAAGTGCAACCACCGCAAGGCGGACAAGATGCTGTCGGAGCTCGGGTGGCGGCTGCGGACCGTGCCGAGGGAACCCCACGGACCGCATTGGAGGCTCCTCGCGCACGCGAAGGAGGCCGACCCGCTCTGGCAGCGCTACCTCGGCGCTCCCGCCGCGTGAGTCGGTGTCCCCGGCTCAGCGGGTGACGCGAGTCCCGCAGGTCACGCGGGTGCCGCGCGTCACCCGCGTGCCTCGGGTGACGCGGGTACCCGCCGTGACGCGCGTGCCCCGGGTGACTCGCGTGCCGCGCGTCACCCGGGTGCCGGCCGTGACGCGGGTACCGCGGGTCGTGCGCGGGGCGCAGGTGACCCGCGTACCGGCCGTGACGCGGGTACCGCGGGTCGTGCGCGGGGCGCAGGTGACCCGCGTACCGGCTGTGACACGGGTGCCGCGGGCGGTGGCGATGGCAGGGATGGCGGTGCCGCTCGATTCGGTGAACATGGCAGGTCCTCCTGTGACCGCGTGGTGACCTGATAGGGACTCACGAAATGGCGCAAGGGCCCGTACAGGTGAAAAACGTACGACGCGGTCGCCGAGGTGAACAAGACTTTGGCCGAGGGTGCCACCGCACGTACGCGAGTGTGCAACCTTTCGCCATCGGGCTTTCCCCTCAACGTGGGATGGGGAAAGAGGCAAGCGGGTGACCCAGGGGCCGCATCCACGGTGTCCATGACAACGTTTCACCGTGGCAGGTGAGTAGGTATCGCGACGGTCGGCTACTCTGCGCCCGTGAGCATCCTCGAGACGATCCTGGTCTTCGTGGCGATACCACTGGCCGTTTACGGCTTCTTCGCCTTGGTGACGCTACGGTCGAAGTTCGCGAGCAAGCCCCGTTACCGGCCGGGGCAGGCGTGGGACTACCCGCCCGTGTGGTGGGCCGCCAACCCGGAGGGTGTGGGGCAGCGGCACGCCGGTGACGCAGAGCACGGCGACGGCGTTCCGTCGAAGGTTCGAGGAGGTGCCAGTGGCAACTGGTGAACTGACCCGGGAATCCCCGTCCACCGGGCTTGAGGGTACGGAGCTGCAGCCCGGTGCCGCGGTGACGGCGAGCGGGCGGGTGTCGGTCGCGCAGATGTACGAGCCGGTTACTCCGTCCGGACCTTTCACCACGGCGCAGCTGGCGCGGGTCGACGAGGCGTTGACCCTGGCCAGCCGGGAGACGGGCCTCGACTTCAGCATCTACGTCGGCGAGCTCGGCGACGACCCACGCGCGGGTGCGGAGAGCCTGCACGACTCGCTGGGCGAGCGCGGCGACAACTTCGTCCTGGTGGCCGTCTCGCCGGGTGAGCGGGTCGTCGAGGTGATCACCGGTGCTCACGCCAAGCACAGGCTGTCGGACCGCGGTGCGAAGCTCGCGGTGATGAGCATGGTCGCGTCCTTCAAGGAAGGCGACCTCATCGGTGGTTTCGTCAGTGGTCTGCGCATGATGGCCGACCAGGCGGGCTCCGCGCCGCAGTCCTGACCGGCCCACGGCCCGGACGCCACAGCTCGACGCCCGTCCGAGGCCCACGACGTCGAAAGGCCGCCGCCCCCAGCGGGGACGGCGGCCTTCGTCGTGCCGGGCTCAGCTCTCGTCGAACCGTCGTGCGGCGAGAGCACGCACGACACCGGCGCGGCCTTCGCTCACCAGCCGTCGGAGCGCCGCCGCGTGGGCTCCCGCGAGCCAGGCGTCCGCCTTCGCGATGCCGTCCTCGGAGACCTCCCACGACGGGTACAGGCCCAGCACGGTCGGCTGCGCCCGCTCGCTCGACCGACGGCTCCAGACCTCGTCGAGCATGTCGAAGTAGCGCTGCGTGTAGTCGCCGAGGAGGTGCTTCTGCGCCGGGTGCGTGAAGCCCGCGATGACGGCTTCGTTCACGGCGTTGGGCGACTCGTCGTCGTAGACGGCGCGTTCCCAGGCCTGAGCCTTCGCCTCGGCGGTCGGCCGCAGTGCGCGGGCCCGTTCGGCGTGCCTGCGTCCGGTGGCCGTGTCGTCGCGCTGGAGCTCGGTGTCGATGTCGGCGTCGGTGGCGCGGCCGTGGGCGACGAGGGCGTGCAGCAGCCGCCAGCGCAGGTCGGTGTCGACGACGAGGCCTTCCAGCGGTGCGGAGCCGTCGAGCCAGCCCGCCAGCACGTCGAGCGTGGAGTCGTCCAGCACCGAGCCGGTCAGCGAGTTGACGAAGGCCAGCTGGTGGTCGGAACCGGGCTCGGCGGAGCGCGCCAACTCCAGCAGCGTGGCGGTGAAGCCGGGCCAACCGTGCTCGGCCGCCCACGACGGCTGCGCGTACGAGTTCAACGCGGTCTGCGCCTGCAGCAGCAGCCGCTGCACCACGCCGACCTCCGTCTCGGCGTGGACACCGCGCTGCACGAGCGTGACGAAGTCGCGGGCCTTGAGTTCCGCGTCGCGGGTCATCTCCCACGCCGCTGACCAGCACAGGGTGCGGGGCAGCGGCTCGGTGATGTCGGCGATGCGGTCGACCAGCGTGGTCAGGGACGTGGGGTCGAGGCGCATGGCGCAGTAGGTGAGGTCGTCGTCGTTGACCAGGACCAGGGAGCCTGCCGTGGTGCCGACGAGATCGGCGACCTCGGTGGATTCGCCGTCGACGTCGAGTTCGACGCGCCGGGTGCGCACGAGGCGGCCGGTGCCGTCGTCGTCGTAGACGCCCACGGCGACCCGGTGGGTGCGCAGCTCACCCGCACCGGGTTTGGCGCCCTCCTGCTCGATGGTGAACGAGCGGTAGGTGCCGTCGTCGCCCACCTCGTACCGCGGGCGCAGGGTGTTCAGGCCCGTGGTCTCCAACCACTGGGCGCTCCACCACGACAGATCCCGGCCCGAGGCCTCTTCCAGGGCGGCCAGCAGGTCGGCGAGGGTGGCGTTGCCCCAGGCGTGCTTGTCGAAGTAGATCCGCACGCCGGACAGGAAGTTCTCCTGGCCCACGTACGCCACGAGCTGCTTGAGCACGCTGGCGCCCTTGGCGTAGGTGATGCCGTCGAAGTTGACCTCCACCGCGTGCAGGTCGACCATGTCGGCCGCGATCGGGTGGGTCGAGGGCAGCTGGTCCTGGCGGTAGGCCCACGACTTCTCGATGTTGGCGAAGCTGGTCCACGCGCCGGTGTACTCGGTGGCCTCGGCCTGGGCCAGCACGCTGGCGAACGTGGCGAACGACTCGTTCAGCCACAGGTCGTCCCACCAGCGCATGGTCACCAGGTCGCCGAACCACATGTGCGCCATCTCGTGCAGCAGCGTCTCCGCCCGCCGCTCGTACGAGTAGCGGGTCACCCGGCTACGGAAGACGTAGTCCTCCAGGAACGTCACCGCGCCCGCGTTCTCCATCGCCCCGGCGTTGAACTCCGGTACGAACAACTGGTCGTACTTCGTGAACGGATACGGAACCCCGAATGCCCGGTGATAGAACCCGAAACCCTGCTTGGTCTCGGTGAACAACCGCTCGGCGTCCATGAACTCCGCCAACGACGCCCGGCAGTAGATTCCCAACGGAATCGTCTTGTGTTCGTCGGAGTAGGTGTCGCGCCACTCGGCGTAAGGGCCGGCGATCAGTGCCACCAGGTACGTCGACATGCGCTCCGAGGGCTCGAACACCGTGCGCACCGCGCCCTCGGCCGTATCCTCCCGACTCGCCACCGGCGTGTTGGACACGACGGTCCAGTCCCGCGGCGCGGTCACCACCAACCGGTAGGAGGCCTTGAGGTCGGGCTGGTCGAAACACGCGAACATCCGCTTGGCGTCCGCGGTCTCGAACTGGCTGTAGAGGTAGACCCCACCATCGACCGGATCGACGAAGCGGTGCAGACCCTCACCGGTGTTCATGTACCGGCAGTCGGCCTCCACCACCAACTCGTTGTCCGCGGCCAGATCGGGCAGGGCGACACCGTCGTCCTCGACATACCCCGACACATCCAGCTCACGACCATTCAACGTGGCCTCACGCACACCAGCGGCCACGATGTCCACCCAACTACTCTCCCCGGGCCGCGCCGCCGAGAACCGGACCGTCGTCCGCGACGAAAACGTTCCCTCGCCCGGCCCCCCACGGCCGTCGGTGAGGTCAAGCTCGATGTCGTAGGTGGAAACCTCCAGCAGACCGGCACGCCGCTGGGCTTGTTCACGGGTCAGGTTCGGGGCAGGCACTGGCACCTCTGCGCTGTTCGTCTGTTGTGGATGGGTCGTCTCAGTCGGTTATCGCAACCGGTGATCGCAACTACTGTGCTCAGCGCATCCAATCATGTGCGGCAGGGCGCGGCGACGGGAACAACGCGACGAGTCCCGTTGTTGGTCCCGGTGATGTGTACCCGCCCCGTACCCACCGCAACCAGTGACGGCGAGGAGTTGCCATGACAGCAGGTGCCGGTTCCGAGCGCACGCGCGTCGACTTCTACTTCGACCCGGTGTGTCCCTTCGCGTGGATCACGTCCCGGTGGATCCTCGAGGTCGAGAAGCACCTCGACATCGATCTGCGGTTCCGGGTCATGAGCCTGTCGGTGCTCAACGAAGGCCGCGATCTCGACGAGGGCTACCGCGAGATCCTGGACAAGGCGTGGGCGCCCGTGCGCGTGGCGATCGCGCTCGCCCAGGAGCGTGGCGAGGAGGTGCTCCGCGACTTCTACACCGCGTTCGGCACCCGCTACCACAACGAGGGCAACAAGGACGTCGAGCTGGTGCTCAAGCAGGCCGTCGAGGAGGTCGGGGGTTCGTCCGAGCTGCTCAAGGCCGCGGAGTCGACCGAGTACGACGAGGCACTGCGCGCCAGCCACCACGAGGGCATGGACCCGGTCGGTGAGGACGTGGGAACCCCCACGATCCACATCGACGGCGTCGCGTTCTTCGGCCCGGTGTTGACGTCGGTGCCGAAGGGGCAGGACGCGGTGCGCGTGTTCGAGGGCGCTCGGATGCTCGCCGGCTATCCCGACTTCTTCGAGCTGAAGCGCACGCGCACGGGGTCGCTGAAGTTCGACTGACGCCTCAGTCGGTGGGCTTGGTCAGCGCGGCGCGCGTGACGTCGGCAGGCAGCGGGGAGCGATCGAGGGCGGCGTTCTCGTCGAGCCGGCCCGACCGCACGTCGGCGCGCAGGTCGAGCAGCGTCAGCAGCTGACGCCGGCAGGTCTCGACGAGGTCGGGGCCTGCCGGTTCGCCGTGTCCGGGCACCACAGTCGTCGCGTCGAAGGTGGCCAGCCGCTCCAGCGCGGAGGGCCAGGCGGCGAGCACCGTGTCGGTTCCGAACGACTCGGCGCTGAACGTCCCGCCCGGCACGCGTTCCACGAGGTCGCCCGCGAACAGCACGCCCACGTCGGGTACGTGCACCACCACGTCGCCGGGGGTGTGCGCGACACCGGGATGGGCGAGCACCACGCGGCGCCGACCGAGGTCGAGTTCGACCCGGTCCCGCACGAGCAGCCCGCGCCCGGGAGCCCGGTCCAGGCGCACGAGTTCGTCCCAGCAGGCGGGGTGGGCCCACGCGTCGCACGGCAGGAAGGCCGGCAGGCCGTAGGCGTGGTCGAAGTGGTCGTGTGTGATGACCACCGTCCACGGCAGCGGCGTGACCCGACGGACGGCGTCGGCCAGTTCCGCGCCCTGCCTGGCGTCGCCGCGGACGTCCACCACGAGGCACCGCTCGCTGCCGAGGACGAGTCCGACCGACAGGTCGAGTTCCGCGTACCGGCGCAGGAGCACGCCCTCGGCGATCTCCACCCACTGCGTATCCACAGCCGGAGCGTACGGCGTCGCAGCGGGGCGCGGGTGGGTACTGCGGCCCCCTCGCGGGATGGCAGACTTGGCAGCCGTGCGCGTGTACCTGGGAAGCGACCATGCCGGCTTCGAGTTGAAGAACCACCTGGCCACCCACCTTCGGGAGAAGGGCTACGAGGTGACCGACGTCGGACCGCACGTCTACGACGCGGCCGACGACTACCCGGCTTTCTGCATCGAGACCGCCCGCCGCGTCGTGGCGGACGAGGGGAGCCTCGGCGTCGTCATCGGCGGCTCCGGCAACGGCGAGCAGATCGCCGCCAACAAGGTTCCCGGCGCCCGGGCCGGGTTGGCCTGGAGCGTGGAGACGGCGAAGCTCACGCGTGAGCACAACCACGCCCAGCTGATCGGTGTGGGTGCGCGGATGCACTCGCTGGAGGAAGCCACCGAGATCGTCGAGGCGTTCCTCACCACGGCCGCCTCCGACGACGCCCGGCACGTCCGGCGCATCGGTCAGATCAGCCACTTCGAGCGGACGGGTACCGCTCCCGAGCTGCCGGAGAACTGATGCCCGAGGGCCACACCCTGCACCGGCTGGCGCGGCTGCACCAGCGCCGCTACGTCGGCACACCGGTGCGGGTGTCGAGCCCACAGGGACGCTTCGCCGCCGAAGCCGCCGTCGTCGACGGGCATGTCATGACGGCGGCCGAGGCGTACGGCAAGCACCTGTTCCACCATTACGGTCCACAAGGGATCGTCCATGTGCACCTCGGGTTGTACGGCGCGTTCACCGAGAATCCGCTGCCCGTCACCGAACCCGTCGGGCAGGTGCGCATGCGCATCGTCGGGAGCACGCACTGGACCGATCTGCGGGGTCCCACGCGGTGCGAGCTGCTCACCCCGCCCGAGGCGGAGGCGATCATCGCGCGGCTCGGCCCCGACCCGCTGCGGCGCGACGCCGACCCGGAGCGCGCGTGGAACCGCATCTCGCGGTCACGCACGTCGTTGGCCGCGCTGCTGATGGACCAGTCGGTGATCGCGGGTGTGGGCAACGTCTATCGCGCCGAAGTGCTGTACCGCCAGGGGATCGCGCCCATGCTGCCCGGGAAGTCACTGCGTCGTGAACAGTGGGAGGCGCTCTGGGCCGACCTGTGCGAGTTGATGCGGGACGGCGTCCGCGTTGGCCGGATCGACACGGTCGCGTGGGAGCATCGGCCGGAGGTCACAGGGCGGGCTCCCCGCAACGACCGGCACGGGGGCGAGGTCTACGTCTACCGCCGCACCGGCCGGCCGTGCCTCGTGTGCGGCACACCCGTGGCTCACACCGAACTCGCGGGACGGAACCTGTACTGGTGCCCGACCTGCCAGCCCGCCTGATGCCTCTCTGCCCGGTGTACCGATGACAACAGGGGTGCCCGGACTCTGGACGGCCGAACACCCCTGCCTCGCTCGGATCAGAATCCGAAGTCGCCGAAGTCGCCCCCGCCGAAATCGCCGCCTCCGAAGTCGCCTCCGAAGTCGTCGCCGCCACCGGCGTCTCCCGCATCACCGGCGTCACCGGCGTCTCCGGCATCGCCGCTCTCCAGCGCGTCCTCCTGGCCCGCGTCGTATCCCGACTCCCAGGCCTCGGCGCTCGGGATCCCGGCCATCCCGGCGAACATGGTCGAGAACAGCAGCATCGAACCGAAACCCCACGCACCCGCGACGAGTGCCGGCTTCCACCAGGGTTCGCTGTACCAGCCCTGAGGCACGGGGCGCCCCGCGACGCGGCCGCCGGGGTAGTAGTGCGGGGTCGCCGACGTCGGCGCGGGGGAGGCTTCGTAGTGCCGGCCTTCGACGTCGACCGAGCGGTGCTCGGTGACCTTGCCCGCGCGCTCCCGCTCGGGATCCTCGGGAAGTGTGGGGCCGGGATCGAGGCCCATGGCCGTCCGGGCTGCGCGGACGTAGTAGAGGCCTTCCAGAGCGGTCTGCTTCGCGAGCCGGGCCTGGTCGACCGTCTCCGCGCGCTCGATCTCGGAGCCCGCGGCGTTGTACCGCTCGCTCGCGTCGGCCATCGCCTGCTGAGACGCGGTGTCGGTCCCGGTGAGATTCAGGACCTGGCCGCCAAGGCGTTCGATCCAGCGCCGTGCGTCGGCCTTCGCGTCGTCGAGTTGCCGCCGCTTGGTCGCTGCCTGGGATCGGACGAGGTAGGCCGTGCCGGCGACGACGATCAGCAGGAGCACGATCACCGTGATCGTGGTTCCCATGGGCTACTCCCCGATTGTTGGGCTCACTGAACCAGACAACGCGGACAGTACCCGAGAAGTTCCCGGTGGAATGTCACCAGGCGCGACCCACGGTGAACGACTGCGTCCAGATGTCCTGGAGGCGGACGACGTCGCCGGGCTCGGGAGCGGCCCACATTTTACCGTTCCCGGCGTAGATGCCGACGTGGTAGACGTGCCCGTTCTCGGCGAAGAACAGCAGGTCGCCGGGGCGCATCTCGCTCTTGGGCAGTTCGGGTAGGGCAGCCCGTTGGTCACGCGACGTCCGGGGCAGGTCGATGCCGAGTCGCGCGTGGACGTACTGGGTGAGGCCGGAGCAGTCGAACTGGTCCGGGCCGTCGGCCCCATAGACGTAGGGGGCACCGGCGTGCCGGGCGGCGAGGTCGACGATGCGCTCTCCGGTGGATGTCGCGGGTTCGTCACCGTCGTCGCCGTCGCCGTCGTTGTCGTGGTTGTCGGCGTCGTTGTCGCCGCCCGGCTCGGGTTTGTCCTTCTCAGGGGTGGGCGACGGCGTCGGTGGCGTCGGTTTCTCGCCCTGGAGAGGGGCCGGTTTGTGCTTCTGGGGCGGCTTCGGTCTCGGTTCTTCCGCTTCCGAAGCGGGCGGTTTTTCGCCGACGTCGGCGCCACTGGCCGCGTTTCGGATCATCATTGCGGAACTGACGCCCGGGCTCACGACCAGCGTCAGAGCGGCGGCGGCCACCACGGCCACCGACCTCGCGAAAGTTCTGTGTGCCATCTGTTGCCTCCGGTCGCAAAAGCGTGTTCACGGATCTCCTCTGAGAACATCGCCGCCGGTTTTCGACGACACAGAACGGTAACCACGGGCAACGCAATGAATGCGAATTGTAGAATGGCGACGTGTTCATCATTGAGTGAATCCGAAAAGAAAGGGGTTTAGTGTCGCCCCGCTGCTGACCTGCACCTTCGCTACGGAATGCGGTCGAATGAACACGAACGGTGGTGATGCACGTCACGTTAGATTTTGTGATGTGCGTCACGCGTCATGGCGGTGTCGTGGTGGTCGGTGCGTGTGCCGGGTGCCGCAGAAGCCGCGTGTCGGCGGGATGTCTCGGTGTCGTGCCGGTCGAAACGCGCGGGAAGGACGGTTCCGGGGTGTGGCTCCGCGCGTCGGTCCGGGGTGCTGTGGTATGTGGCCCCGGCGCGGCCGGGTGGGCGACCGCGGGAGGAGGCGTCGCGAGATGGCGAAGGCCCCGGCTCGCCATGATCGGCGGGGCCGGGGCCTTCGGTGGAGCGGGCGACGGGAATCGAACCCGCGTAACCAGTTTGGAAGACTGGGGCTCTACCATTGAGCTACGCCCGCGTGCCGCCGGACTCACCCGGCTGCAAGGCCAGTGTAGCGACACCCGCTAGAGTGTCCTCACACCGCCCTCGTGTGGCGGACGGGGTGTGGCGCAGTTTGGTAGCGCATTCGCTTTGGGAGCGAAGGGTCGCAGGTTCAAATCCTGTCACCCCGACCAGGTGTCCGACCAGGGGCTTTGTGGTGTGACACAGGGTCCCTGGCGGATTCGGTCGCGAGCCCGGGCTCGAAGGACGATTCGTTCGGGCCCGGCGATGATCGGTCCATCCGCGTTTCGACTGCCCGACATCGCTTCATCGCGTGAGTCAGATCACGTGACGGCGTCGAGGTTCGGACCGCTCGGTCCACATGGGTCGGTGCCCGTCCGGTGCCGCGAGCGCGGGCCGTCGTCAGGTCGTGCGTCGCCGTCGCAACCATCCCGCGACCGGGAACAGCACCGCGAACGCGACGAGCGACGTGACGATCACCATGACGACGATGCGCGGATCGTCGAAACTCTGGGTCGCCACAACCGTGGCGGCGGGACCACCAGCACCGCCGCGTTCAGTCCGAGATCGCTGCGCGCCACCTCGGCGAGCTTGACGAGGAACGGCGCGCCGGCCGCGTTTTCGATTATGCCGAGTGCCAGCAACGGGACCAGCACGAAGTGCACCACCGAGCACGAGCACGAGCGAGCTCACGTCGCGGAGCCGGTCGCCGACGTCATCCACCGCATTGCTCAGCCGCCGAGAGCATCGACGCGAACGAAAACACCAGCACCGACACGGTCAGCAGAGAGTCGAGCACGTCCGTCACGGCACCCGCCCGCAACGTCTGGAAGCCGTTTCGTAACGGGCTGTACCAGGGAGCCAACCGCAGTGTCACTTGCCGAACATCGCCGTCCGGTAGCCCGCGCCTGCGAGGAGGGACGGCAGCGTCGGATGGTCGGCCGGAATGCCGGGTCCTTCCGACCGGGTGACGAGCGGCTCCTCCAGACCCGCCGGGAGCCGACCCGGGTAGCGGCCGGTGTAGAGGCTGATCTGCGTGGACGAACACCATGGGACCCGCGTAGCCGGGGGTGAAACGGAGCCCTTCCGCGGCCAGGCGGTCGAGGTTGGGGGTCCGGATCGCCGTGGAGCCGTAACAGCCGAGATTCTTCCAGCCCAGGTCGTCGGCGAGAACGACGATCACGTTCGGGGTGGCGGGTCGGTCCCGTCCGGGGTCTCCGGGGTCACCGGCAGACCGTCGGATTCTCGTGGAACCGTCGCCATGGCGCCTCGTCGGATGTCGTCCGTCCGACGGGACCTACCCGAGGGGTGGGGGCACAAACGCGTGCGCCTCCACCCCACGGGCCGGACGATCAGTGCGAGGACGCCTTCTCGGCGCCCGCGCCGGTGAGGGCCCGTACCTCCATCTCCTTGTGCTTGGAGTCCAGGTGCTCCTTCGACAGCATGGTGCCGAGCCAGCCGAGGAAGAACGACACGGGGATCGAGACCAGGCCCGGGTTCTGCAGCGGGAACCAGCTGAAGTCCGCGCCGGTGATCATCGAGCTCTCGGTGCCCGACACGGCCGGGGAGAACACGATGAGCACGAGGGTCACCGTGAGTCCACCGTAGATCGACCACAGCGCACCCGAGGTGTTGAACCGCTTCCAGAACAGCGAGTACAGGATCGTCGGCAGGTTCGCCGAGGCCGCGACGGCGAACGCGAGCGCCACGAGGAACGCCACGTTCTGGTCCTTGGCCAGGATGCCGCCGAGGATGGCCACAGCGCCGATGACGCACGCCGTGATCCGGGCGACCTTCACCTCGGAGGTCTTGTTGTCGACCTTGCCCCGCTTGATGACGTTGGCGTACACGTCGTGGGCGAACGACGCCGACGCCGTGATCGTCAGACCGGCGACCACCGCCAGGATCGTCGCGAACGCCACCGCCGCGATGAAGCCCAGCAACAGCGGGCCTCCGAGTGCCTCCGCCAGCAGTGGCGCCGCCGAGTTCTCCCCGCCCGGTGCGTCCTTGATCGTGTCCGGGCCCACGATGGCGGCCGCGCCGTAGCCCAGCACCAGCGTGAACAGGTAGAACAGGCCGATGAGGACGATGGCCCAGACGACCGACTTACGGGCGTCCTTCGCCGTCGGCACGGTGTAGAACCGCATGAGCACGTGCGGCAGGCCCGCCGTGCCCAGCACGAGCGCGATACCGAGCGACAGGAAGTCCAACTTGGACGTGTCACTGGCGCCGTACTTCGCGCCCGGGTTCAACACGGAGTCGCCGTCCGGCGCGCGTTCGGCGGCCGAGCCCATCAGCTCGGAGAGGTTGAGTCCGAAGCGGCCGAGTACCCAGATGGTCATGGCGAATGTGCCCGCGATGAGCAGGGCGGCCTTGATGATCTGGACCCAGGTGGTGCCCTTCATGCCGCCGACGAGCACGTACACGATCATGACGATGCCGACGATGGCGATGACCACGGCCTGGCCGAGGTCGCCCTCGATGCCCAGCAGCAACGACACGAGCGCGCCCGCACCGGCCATCTGCGCCAGCAGGTAGAAGAACGAGACCGCCATGGTGGACGTCGCCGCCGCGGCCCGCACCGGCTTCTGCCGCATGCGGAACGCCAGCACGTCGCCCATCGTGAACTTGCCCGTGTTGCGCAGCAGCTCGGCCACGAGCAGCAGGGCGACGAGCCAGGCGACGAGGAACCCGATGGAGTACAGGAACCCGTCGTACCCGTACACCGCGATGGCGCCCGCGATACCCAGGAACGACGCCGCCGACAGGTAGTCGCCCGCGATGGCGGTGCCGTTCTGCGGTCCCGTGAACGCGCGGCCCGCCGCGTAGTAGTCGGAGGCCGTCTTCGTGTTGCGCGACGCGCGGAACACCACGATGAGGGTGCCGATGACGAACAGGCCGAAGATCGTGATGTTGAGGACCGGGTTGTTGCCTTCGATGCTCTGGGCGAGGGTCATGCGTCCTCCCCTTCCACGTCCTGCCTGATGCGGTCGGCGATCGGGTCGAGCTTGCGGTTGGCGTAGCGCACGTACAGGGCCGTGATGGCGAACGTCGATACGAACTGCAGCAGGCCGAGGACCAGTCCGACGTTGATGTTGCCGACGAGCTTGATCGACATGAAGTCGTGTGCGTAGTCCGCGAGCAGGACGTAGAGCAGGTACCAGACAAGGAACAACGCGGTCATGGGGAAGACGAACCGCCGCAGCCGTCGGCGGAGTCGCTGGAAGTCCTCGCTGGCGTGGACCTCTTCCCAGGACGGGGCCCCGGGCGGATGGGTCGAGGGCTCGGTGGCACTCACTCCTGACCTCCTTGTCAGTGACACATGGGACACATCGCGACACAGCGCGGGACGGCGACTGTGCGTGGTGCGTCACAGTAAGGAGGGGACGGAGCGGACGAAATCGTCAGCGGACCAATCGGCGTGTGATGCGACGAACGGCTGACGAACGGCGCGCCGACCACGACGAGTGGCCTAGATCACGCGCGAGTGTCGACCGATCGGCGTACGGGAAGCGGCGATGTTCGTGGAGGTGCAGGCGCAGCATCGCGGCCGTGGACCACGATGGGGGCCTGCCGAACGACGACACGACGACCATCGTGGCGAACGCGAGCGGGACCGACCACGGCGCGGGCTGGACCAGCAGGATCGACACCCAGCCGGGCACGGGCGGGTCGAGGATGCCCAGCGCGAACCCGCCGCAGGAGGCGAGCAGCCCGGCAGTCACCCCCGCCACCGCACCCGTGGCGGTGAGCCGGGACCACCAGATGCCGAGGACGAGCAGCGGGCAGAAGGTCGACGCCGCCACGGTGAAACCCCACGTGACCAGCGTGCTCGCGTCGAAGGAGAGGGCGGTCAGCGCCAGCGGCACCACGACGGCCCCGGCGCCCACCACGGCGACGCGGAGCTGACGCAGCCCACCGGGCACGAGGTCGTGGGAGATCGCGCCGGACACGACGAGCATCAGACCGAGCGACGTCGCCAGGAAGGCGGCGAACGCCCCCGCGGTGAGCAGTCCGGTGAACACCCCACCGAGCGGGCCCGCGTTCACCTGGGCGGGCAACGCCACCACCGCGCTGTCGGTGGCGCCCGACAGGTAGAGGTGCGGCACGAGGACCCGACCGAGCATCCCGTAGATGCCGGGGAAGATGTAGAAGACGCCGAGCAGGGCCACGGTGAGTGCGGCGGTACGGCGTGCCGCGCGGCCGTCGGGGCTCGTGTGGAACCGCATGATGACGTGCGGCAGCCCCATCGTGCCGAACATGGTCGCCACGAGCACGGCCCAGGTGGCGAGCAGCGGATGTCCCGTGTCTCCGAGGTCCAGCAGCGGCCGGGTCCAGTCGGGTCCGCCCGGGGCGGCCTCGCCCTCCGGCACGGGCGCGGCGCTGCCTTCGGCGAAGACCACCGTGGAGCCCGCGGGGACGTGCCAGTCGCCGGCGGGGACCGCCGACACGGCGCCGTCGGAGTCGACGACGCGCACGCCCTCGGGCACGTCGAGGGTCGCGTCCACCCGGAAGGACACCGGCGTTCGCGTCTCGAAGTGGGTGAACTCGACCGGGTGCAGGGCCTCGTTCCGCACACCCGGACCGACCTGGGTCAGCAGCCACACGGCGGGAACGATGAACAGCACGAGTTTGAGCACGAACTGGAACGCCTGGACGTAGGTCGCGGCGCGCATGCCGCCGAGCGCGAGCGTGGCGCTGACGGCCGCGCCCGAGAGGAGGACGCCGACCCAGTACGGCGTGTCGCTCACCACGCTGAGGACGAGCCCGGCCGTGCGGAACTGCGGAACGAGGTAGAGGACGCCGATCACGAGCACGACCACGGCCGCGAGCTTGCGCAGCGCGGGGGAGCCCAGGCGAGCCTCGGCGAAGTCCGGCACCGTGAGCGCACCCGAGCGGCGCATCGGCGCGGCGACGAGGGCGAGCATGGCGATGTAGCCCGCCGTGAATCCCACCGGATACCACAGCGCTCCCACTCCGTCGCGCACCATGAGTCCGGCGACGCCGAGGAACGAGGCCGCCGACAGGTACTCGCCGGACACCGCGGCGGAGTTCAGCAGCGGGGACACGCGCCGCGAGGCCACGAGGAAGTCCGAGGTGGTCCGCATCGCGGCGACGCCGCGCAGACCGATGGCGAGCGTGATCAAAACGACCGGCGCCACGGCGAGCGCGACGATCATCGCCCGTCCTCGCCGCAGTCCTGCACCGGGGGAGCCGGCATGGAGTCGACGGAGTCCTCTTCGGCCTCGGCCCGCCGCAGGTGCCAGAACGCCAGTGCCGTCATGGCCGGGAACGGCAGCACCGCCACCGCGAGCCAGGACACCGGGACGTCGAAGAGGCGTACCCGGCCCAGGTCCGGCGCGAGAGCCAGGACGAGCGGCAGCCCGAACACGAGGGTGAAGGCCGTCGTCAACGCGACGGCGGCGCGGCGCCGTTGCCGCTGGTAGAGCGCCACCGCGAAGGGGGCCTCCACCGGATCGAGCGTCGTCGGTCGCCACGGTCCCCGATACCGGCGGCGGGCGTGGGCGAGGCGGGTCTGCGGACTCGTCACCGCCACTCGACGCGAATGACTCACGGTGCCGAGCCCTCCGGGCGCAGCTCGCCGCGCTGGGCCGCGCGCAGCAGCCGTTCTCTCAGATTGCGCGCGTGCCTGCGGCTCACCGGCACGTCGCCGATGTCGGTGTGGGCGAGCAGCCCGCCCACCGAGTCGCTGCGCAGTTCCCGGACGGCGGCCAGCGCCACGAGGAACCCGCGGTGTGTGCGCACGAAGCCCGCGCCCGCCCAGTACTCCTCAAGCCGTGAGATCGGCATGCGCACGAGGTGCACGCCCGAGCGGGTGTGCAGCCGGACGTAGTCGCCGTGCGCCTCCACGAACCGCACGTCCTGCCTGCTCACGTACCGCGTGCGGCCGCCGGACTCCACGGGCAGCGCCGCGAGGGCGTCGGGCGTGGGCTGGTGCGGCGGAGGGGGAGTGGACTCGGCCGAGACCATGCGGACGACCCGGGCGAGTGCGTCGGCCAGGCGTTCGGGTCGTACGGGTTTGAGCAGGTAGTCCACGGCACCGAGGCCGAACGCGGCCACGGCGTGCTCGTCGTAGGCGGTGACGAACACGATCACCGGTGGTTTCGCCAGCTTGGTCAGCAGGGAGGCGAACTCCAGCCCGTCGAGGCCCGGCATCGCGATGTCGAGGAACACCGCGTCGAACTCCTCCTGCTGCAGGCGCTTCAACGCGGCCACGGCGTCGCCGGCGGCGGCCACCTCCGCCACCTCGGGCGCGTCCCGCAGCATCCCGCACAGGTCGTCCAGCGCGGCGGGCACGTCGTCGACCGCCAGCACACGCAGGGTGGGGTTGGTCTCGGCGGTCACGGCATCACTCCCGGCTGGAAACGTGGTACTCGCACGATCACCCGTGTGCCTTCACCCTTTCCGGTCTCCACGACGAGGCCGAACCACGGTCCGTACACGTTACGCAAGCGGCGATCGACGTTCGCCAGGCCCACGCTCTCCGATTCCCCTGCTCCGGCGAGCAGGCGCTCGGCCTTCCCGGGGTCCATCCCCACGCCGTCGTCCTCGACGCTGATCACGCAGTCCGTGCCCTCCGCCTCGCCGAGGACGGTGACGGTGCCCCCTTCAGGACGATGTTCGATGCCGTGCCGCACGGCGTTCTCGACCAGCGGTTGGAGCACCAGGTACGGGATCGCGACCGGCAGCACCTCGGGAGCCACCCGCACCTGCACGCGCAGCCGCTCGCCGAGTACGGCGCGCTGGAGCGCGAGGTAGGTCTCGATCGCGTGGAACTCGTCCGCGACGGTCGTGTACTCACCGTGGCGGGCGAGGCTGTAGCGGATGTAGTCGGCGAAGTCGAGCATCAGCTCGCGCGAGCGGTCCGGGTCCGGGCGCACCAACCCGGCGATGACGGTGAGGGCGTTGTAGACGAAGTGCGGTGAGATCTCGGCACGCAACGCGCGCAGTTCGGCGGCCGCCGCCTCCTCCGCCGACGCTTCCAGCCTGCCGCGTTCGAGTGCGGCCTCCCCGAGCCCGGCCACCTCACGCAGCGCGGCCATCCGGGCCGTTCCCGCGACGGCCAGGACCCCGGCCAGTTCGTCGTGCACGATGAGCGGCAGCGCCACCACCTCGGCGCGACGGCACTGGTTCTCGGTGTGCAGCACCTCGTCGATCATCGCGGCGACATCGACGTCGGACGGCATCGTGCCCACGACCACGAGGTGACCGGACAGGTCGGACAGTCCCACGGCGTCGGCGGCCAGCAGCCGGCGGATCCCGCGGGCTGCGGAACGGACCCGGGGACCGGAGAGTCCGTCGGCGAGGTCCTCGGCCACGTGCCGGGTCGTCTCCAGAACGGGACCGGGATCGCGCAGCCCGCGGGAACGCAACGGCCAGCGGCTTCGGGACGAAATCCGGGCCGGTACGGACGCCGTCCGCCCTCCGGGCATCGACATGGGCCTCCCAGCTACGTCGGCGGTACGGGGAATCTAACGGCGGCCCGGCCTGCCCGGAAGGGGTGAGCGTCGACGAGCGCGCGGAGATCGCGGCGCACGCGGGTATCAGCGTGTTGCCGGGCCGAACGTGACGTTCGTCGCTGTGTGCGCGTGCGTGCCTCCCGATGGCCCTCGGTCGTCGTGGCCGGGAGTGCGCGGCTGAGGTTTCGGCCGGTCAGCGTCGCGGGCGGTGCGCTCGCCGTCGTCGTCCCGTCGGTGGTGGTGCGGAAAGCCCGGGCGGACGGGAAGCGGTGACCGGATGTCCGCCCGATCTCGGGGTCCGTGATGTCCGAAATTCGACAAGTAGAGTGACGGGCATTCTGGCCCTGCCCGTGCGTTCAGGAGGGGTTGACGACACCCGCATGAGCACTACACCTCCCGCGAAGACCAAGCTGTTCGGCCGCTCGTCCTGGACCGAGTGGAAACGCGTGGCCGACATCCTGCGGCAGGAGACCGTCGGCGGGATGCTGCTGCTCGCCGGTGCGGTCATCGCCTTGATCTGGGCGAACTCGCCCGCATCCGACGCGTACACGGCGGTCAGGGACTTCACGTTCGGGCCGGAGGCCCTGCACCTGAACCTGTCGGTGGGGCAGTGGGCGTCCGACGGGCTGCTCGCCATCTTCTTCTTCGTGGTGGGCGTCGAGCTGAAGCGGGAGTTCGTCGTCGGCGACCTGCGCGACCCGCGCAGGGCCGCCATCCCGATCGTGGCGGCGTTCGGCGGTGTCCTGCTGCCCGCCCTCATCTACGTGCTGGTGAACCTCGGCGACACGAGCGCGCTGCGCGGCTGGGCCATCCCGACGGCCACGGACATCGCCTTCGCGGTCGCGGTGCTGGCGGTCATCGGCCGGTTCCTGCCGTCGGCGTTGCGCATGTTCCTGCTCACGCTCGCGGTGGTCGACGACCTCATCGCCATCTGCATCATCGCGATCTTCTACACCGAGGAACTGGCCGCGGTGCCGCTGCTGCTGGCGCTGCTGCCGCTGGGGTTGTTCACACTGCTCGTGCAGCGCCGCGTGCGGTCGTGGTGGCTGCTGGTCCCGCTGGCCGTGACGGCCTGGGCGCTCGTGCACGCGTCGGGCATCCACGCCACCGTCGCGGGCGTGCTGCTCGGCTTCACGGTGCCGGCCCTGACCCGCAAGGGCGAGGCCGTGTCGATGGCCGAGCACTTCGAACACCGCGTGCGGCCGCTCTCGGCGGGTGTCGCGGTGCCGATCTTCGCGTTGTTCGCGGCGGGTGTGGCCTTCGGCGGCCTCGACGGACTCGTCAACGCGCTCACCGAGCCGGTGGCGCTCGGCATCATGGCCGGCCTGCTCGTCGGCAAGGCCGTCGGCATCCTGGGCACCACGTACCTCATGAGCCGGTTCACGAAGGCCGAACTGGACAGCGACGTCGCGTGGATCGACGTGCTGGGCATCGCGATCCTCGCCGGCATCGGCTTCACCGTGTCCCTGCTGGTGGGCGAGCTGTCGTTCAGCGAGGGCGACGAACGCGGCGAGATCGTCAAGATCGCCGTGCTCTGCGGCTCGCTGCTGTCCGCGCTCGTCGCGACGGTCCTGCTGCGCTTCCGCAACCGGCACTACCGGAAGGTGCACGAGAAGGAGACGAAGGACGCCGACGGCGACGGCGTCCCGGACATCTACCAGGGCCGGTCCTCCAGTGAGGACTCGCTCGACTAGGTGTCCCACTTGCTCACCGGCCGTGCGGACCCGCACCACGAGCGGGTGCACTCGGTGGCCTAGACTCGGACATCCGGTCCCTGCTTGGCCTGCGGTCGCTGGACCGGTTTACCGATACCGACTCACAGTCCCGGCGAGGAGATAACGTTGAAGAGCACCGTCGAGCAGCTGAGCCCGACGCGCGTGAAGATCAATGTCGAGGTGCCGTTCGACGAGCTCAAACCGAACTTCGACCGCGCCTACCGGAAGATCGCTCAGCAGGTCCGGATTCCAGGCTTCCGTCCCGGCAAGGCCCCCGCTCGCGTCCTCGAGAGCCGCATCGGCCGGGCCCCGGTGCTCGACGAGGTCGTCAACGAGGCCATTCCCGCGAAGTACCTCGAAGCGGTGCGCAGCGGTGAGGTCCGCACACTCGGTCAGCCCGAGTTCGAGGTGACCAAGCTCGAGGACCGCGAGGTGCTGGAGTTCAGCGCCGAGGTGGACGTCCGCCCCGAGATCACGCTTCCCGACCTCGGCGACATCACGGTCAGCGTGGACGACGTGGAGCTCGACGACGCGGAGGTCGACGAGCAGCTCGACCAGCTGCGCGCCCGCTTCGGCACGTTGGTCGGCGTCGACCGGCCCGCCGAGAACGGCGACTTCGTCTCGATCGACCTGTCGGCCACCGTCGACGGCGAGGAGGTGCCCGACGCCTCCACCACCGGCCTGTCCTACGAGATCGGTTCCGGTCAGCTCGTCGAGGGCATCGACGACGCCATCATCGGCGCGAACGAGGGCGAGACCAAGACCTTCACCACCAAGCTGGTGGCCGGCGAGCACACCGGCAAGGACGCCGAGGTCACGGTCAAGGTCAACAGCATCAAGCAGCGCGAGCTGCCCGAGGCCGACGACGAGTTCGCCCAGCTCGCCAGCGAGTTCGACACGCTCGACGAGCTGAAGGCCGACCTGCGCGAGCGGCTGACGCGCATGAAGCGCGTCCAGCAGGGCGTGCAGGCGCGGGACAAGGTGCTCGACGTCCTCCTGGAGCGCGTCGACGTGCCGATCCCGGAGAAGGTCCTCGAATCGGAGATCTCGAACCGCAAGCACGACGCCATCCACCCGTTCGACCACGACGAGGAGGCCTTCAAGCGCTCGCTGGAGGCCCAGGGCGGCAACCCCGAGGAGTGGGAGAACGAGGTCCGCGAGGAAGCCGAGAAGTCGGTGCGCACGCAGCTGCTGCTCGACGCCCTCGCCGACGAGCGCGAGCTCTCGGTCAACGACTCCGAGCTCACCGAGCGCATCATCTACCAGGCGCAGCGCTTCGGCATGAACCCGGACGAGTACGTGCGGCGGGCGCAGGAAGCCGGTCAGCTCGGTGCCATCTACGCCGACGTGCGGCGGGGCAAGGCGCTCGCCACCGTCGTGCGCGAGGTGACCGTCACCGACTCCTCCGGCGAGACGCTGGACCTGAGCGAGCTCTTCGGTACGGACGAGACCGAGGAGGCCGACCAGGCTGCGGGCTCGGCCGAGGGCGACGAGACTGCCACTGAAGGGTCGACTGAGGACAGTGCGTCGAAGGCCGGCGACGAGTCGGCGTCGACCTCCGACCGGTGACCTTTTCTCATGCTCTGAGCGAACTCGGGCGGTGTCAGGACTTCTGCGCCGCCCGAGTTCGTTAGGGTCGGTGACAAGATCTTCGAACTCCCGAAAAGGCAGGCAGACGTGACGCAGCACATGCCCGAGGGGCGGACCGGCACCGCCGGCCTCAACCTGACCGACTCGGTGTACGAGCGGTTGCTCCAGGAGCGCATCGTCGTGCTCGGCTCCGAGGTGAACGACGAGGTCGCCAACCGCATCACCGCGCAGCTGTTGTTGTTGGCCGCGGAGGACCCGCAGGCGGACATCCGCTTCTACATCAACTCGCCGGGTGGTTCGGTCACCGCCGGCTTCGCCATCTACGACACGATGCAGTTGATCGAGCCCGACGTGGCGACCTACGCGATGGGCCTCGCGGCGTCGATGGGCCAGTTCCTGCTGTCGTCGGGCACGCCGGGCAAGCGCTACGCCTTGCAGCACGCGCGCATCCTCATGCACCAGCCGTCGGCGGGTGTCGGTGGTACCGCCTCCGACATCGCCATCCAGGCCGAGGTGTTCAGCAAGTGGAAGTACGAGCTGGCTCGGATCACCGCCGAACAGACCGGCCAGACGGTGGAGCAGATCATCGCCGACGGTGACCGCGACCGGTGGTTCACCGCTGCCGAGGCCAAGGACTACGGCTTCGTCGACCAAGTCCTCACCCGCGAAAACCCGACCCCGAACGCGAACTGACCGGGCAGGGTAGGAGGAGAATCATGCACGGTTTCCAACTTCCGCAGTCCCGGTACATCCTGCCGTCGTACGTGGAGCGCACCAGCTACGGCATCAAGGAGTCGAACCCGTACAACAAGCTGTACGAGGAACGGCAGATCATGCTGGGGGTCCAGGTCGACGACGCGTCGGCCAACGACGTGATGGCCCAGTTGCTCCACCTGGAGCACGAGGACCCGGACCGCGACATCATCCTGTACATCAACTCGCCCGGTGGATCGTTCACCGCGTTGATGGCGATCTACGACACGATGCAGTACGTGCGTCCGGACATCCAGACCGTGTGCCTCGGCCAGGCCGCGTCGGCCGCCGCGGTGCTGCTGGCGGCGGGCACGAAGGGCAAGCGGCTGGCGCTGCCCAACTCGCGGGTGCTCATCCACCAGCCGGCCACCGAGGGTGCGTACGGCCAGGTGTCGGACCTGGAGATCCAGGCCGCCGAGATCCAGCGCGTGCGTCGCCTGATGGAGAACACGCTGGCGAAGCACACGAACAAGTCGCCGGACGAGGTGCGGGCCGACATCGAGCGTGACAAGATCCTCACGCCCGAGGAGGCCAAGGAGTACGGCATCATCGACCAGGTGCTGGAGTACCGCAAGGCGTCGCAGGACTGACGATGGCGTGGAAGCGGGCGGCCGGTCGACCGTGTCATGGTGGGCCGCCGCCCGTTTTTCGCACTAGGCTTGACGTTCCTGCCGCCCGATAGCTGGTAAAACTCCCACGGGGCGCGCGGGGCGGGTACCGTCAGTGGCAACGCACGACAGAGGTGTCATCGACACCGGAGGGGACGAGGTCAGCGGTCATGGCACGGATCGGCGACGGCGGAGACCTGCTGAAGTGCTCATTCTGCGGCAAGAGCCAGAAACAGGTGAAGAAGCTCATCGCCGGGCCCGGCGTGTACATCTGTGACGAGTGCATCGAGCTCTGCAACGAGATCATCGAAGAGGAGCTCGCCGAGACGAGCGACGTGAAGCTCGACGAGCTTCCCAAGCCCGCTGACATCCACGAGTTCCTCGAGCAGTACATCATCGGCCAGGACGAGGCCAAGCGCACGCTGGCCGTGGCCGTCTACAACCACTACAAGCGCATCCAGTCGGAGTCCAAGGCGTCGAAGGACTCCAAGGACGAGCCGGTCGAGCTGGCGAAGTCCAATATCCTGATGCTCGGCCCGACTGGGTGTGGGAAGACCTACCTCGCGCAGACGCTGGCGAAGATGCTGAACGTGCCGTTCGCGATCGCCGACGCGACGGCGCTCACCGAGGCCGGCTACGTGGGCGAGGATGTCGAGAACATCCTGCTGAAGCTCATCCAGGCCGCCGACTACGACGTGAAGCGCGCCGAGACGGGCATCATCTACATCGACGAGGTCGACAAGATCGCCCGCAAGTCGGAGAATCCGTCGATCACGCGAGACGTGTCGGGTGAGGGTGTGCAGCAGGCGCTGCTGAAGATCCTGGAGGGCACGACGGCGTCGGTGCCTCCGCAGGGCGGCCGCAAGCACCCGCACCAGGAGTTCATCCAGATCGACACCACGAACGTGCTGTTCATCGTGGCGGGTGCGTTCGCCGGTCTCGAGAAGATCATCAACGACCGCATCGGCAAGCGCGGGCTCGGCTTCGGGGCGGAGATCCGCACGAAGCGCGAGATCGAGGAGACCGACGTCTTCACCGACACGATGCCGGAAGACCTGATCAAGTTCGGGCTCATTCCCGAGTTCATCGGCCGACTTCCGGTGGTCGCGAGCGTCACCAACCTCGACAAGCCCTCGCTGGTCCGCATTCTCACCGAGCCACGCAACGCGTTGACCAAGCAGTACAAGAAGCTGTTCGAGATGGACAACGTGGAGCTGGAGTTCACCAAGACGGCCCTGGAGGCGATCGCCGACCAGGCGTTGTTGCGGGGGACCGGTGCTCGCGGGCTGCGTGCGATCATGGAAGAGGTCCTCCAGCCGGTGATGTACGACATCCCGAGTCGCGAGGACGTCGCCAAGGTGGTCATCACCGAGCAGACCGTGCGCGAGAACGTCAATCCCACCATCGTGTCGCGTCAGCCGACGAGGCGACAGCGGGAGCGTGGCGAGAAGTCCGCCTGATTTCCTGACCGCTACTGTCTGTACTTATGAATGCGACACCGCAGCAGTCCCCGCCTGTGTCGGACGGGGAGCAGAACGTTGAGGTCGACGACTTGGCCGCCAAGCTCGTCGCGTTCGTCAGGCTTCGCAGTCCCCGGGTGCACCGTGCGCTCGCAGTGACGCTCGGTGTCCTCGCGGTCGTGTGCCTGTTGGCCACCGTGACCCGGGCTTCGGCGGCACCACTGCTGCCACTGGCCGGGCTGGCCGTCGCGGGAGTGGCCGCGTGGCGGGTGCGGACAGCGGCGACCGACCGGCAACTTCTGGTGCAGGTCACGGTGTTCGGTTGTGCTGTGGCTGTGGCGTTGTGGTCGATGTCCTTCGTGGCGCGCAACCTCGTCTAGCAGGTTTACGAAACTCTTTGTCCGGGATAACCCATTCGAGTTATCGCTGTG
The DNA here is from genome assembly GCF_000231055.2 of Saccharomonospora azurea NA-128. Taxonomy (GTDB): domain Bacteria; phylum Actinomycetota; class Actinomycetes; order Mycobacteriales; family Pseudonocardiaceae; genus Saccharomonospora; species Saccharomonospora azurea. The sequence continues at coordinate 4,252,487 of NZ_CM001466.1, forward strand.
AAGGCAAGGGGTCTTGGTGGTGTCAGAGCTCCACGGGATGGAAAGGGCGTTCTCCCACCAGGCGCTTCTCTACCGGGATGAACATGATTACCAGGCCGGTACCGTCCCGTTCGTGCTCGATGGCCTTGCTCGGGAAGAGCCGGTGGCCGTCGCAGTCCCCGAGAGACAGCGCCGCATTCTCCTGAGCGCGTTGGGGCCGCTCGCGCAGCACGTCCGATTCGTCGAGATGGAGGCGGCCGGCCGCAATCCGGGGCGTCTGCTTCCGACGGTGCTTCAGGCTTTCGTCGACGAGCATGCCGGGCAGCCGTGCCGCATCCTCGGCGAGCCCGTGTGGCGTGGCCGATCGGAGGCCGAGTACCCGGCGTGTGTGCAGCACGAGGCCTTGGTGAACCTGGCATTCGAGGGTTCGTCGGCGAACATCCTGTGCCCGTACGACGTCGCGACGCTCGGGTCCGGGGTTGTGGAGGACATCGAGGCCACGCATCCGACGATCCTCGACACCGAGGGGAGCGCGGTGCGGCGGAGTCCGCGGTTCGCGCCGGTCGAGGCGTACCAGCGCTACAACGAGCCGTTGTTCGCACCGCCCGAGGCCTTCGTCATTCCGTTCGACCTCGACACGCTGTCGAAGGCACGCCGTGCCGCGACCGAGTTCGCGGCACGGTCCGGGGTCGCGCGGGAGCGTCTCGACGATCTCGCGTTGGCGGTGGGCGAGGTGTGCGCGAACAGCGTCCAGCACGGCGGCGGCCGTGGTGAGCTCGCGGTGTGGAGCAAGGACGACGGAGTGGTGTGCCAGGTTTCCGACGGTGGCAAGTTGGCGGATCTGCTGGCGGGCCGGCGGCGCGCGTCGATCCACCAGGACGGCGGTCGTGGTCTGTTCCTCGTGCATCAGGTCGCCGACCTGATCCGTACCCACGTCAGCGACGACGGGTTGACGACGCACATCCACCTCGACCGCAGCTGAGGTCCGCGTCAGGCGGGACGGCGGGGGCGGGGTGGGGCGTGCCGCCCGAGGAACCGCAGCAGTCCGGGCACCGTGGTGCGGAAGTACTTGTTGTTGTGGCCACCCGGATCGACGTCCGCGACTTCCGGCGTGGCTCTGCGGATGAACGCGCGCACTCCGTCGATGAAGGGGTCGTCGCTGCCGCACCAGATGCCCGTCGGGACGTCGCGAAGAGCGTCCACGTTGGCCAGCGGGTCCATGGACCGCCACTGGGCTCGGCTCTGCCAGACCCTGCGAGCGCGCATCTTGTGCCAGGGCATCAGCGCGGGCGCGAGGGCCGCGACGGCCGACACCGACTGTCGACGTTCCGACCGGCGTCGCGCGTAGAGCAGGGCGCCGAAACCGCCCATCGACGTCCCGGCCACCGCGAAGGGGCGTCCCTGAGCGTCACCCAGACCGTGTTCCCGCAGCCAGGCCGGAACCTCTTCCAGCAGCATGGCCATGGGGTCGTCCCCGCGGTCGTGTTCGTGCCAGTAGGTGCTGCCGCCGTCCACGGCGACGAAGCCGAACGGGGGAGTCCGGCCGGAGCTGACGGCCTTCCCCAGCGCGGACGTGAGCCCCGGGGGGCCGGTCCGCCGGGCGGCGCCGCCGCGACCGTGGAGCAGCAGGACCATCGGCAGTCCGGGCCACGGCAGTTGCCGGGGCAGCTTGTAGACCACGTCGACGTGCTGGTGCCGGTGTCGGGAGTAGCGGCGCTCGACGACGACCGCGCCGTCGAGGAACGTCGACTGGGCGGTCGACGAGGCGACGCACAGCGACGTCATGCCGAGCGTGGCCACACCCGTGGTCCCGAGCAGGGCGGTGCGCCTGCTGACGCGCCGCTGTCGACCGTTCGTGAGCGGCGCGTCCTCGTCAGCGGATGGTGTTGCGCTCTCGGAGCCCACGTCCGTCCTTATGCGATTCCGTTGCCGGTGTACAGGTTCATGCTTTTCCCCCGCAGGAAACCGACCAGCGTCATGCCGTGGTCCTCGGCCAGTTCGACGGCCAGCGAGGACGGAGCGGACACCGCGGCGACGAGGGAGATACCCGCCATCGCCGCCTTTTGAACCAACTCGAACGAGGCACGTCCGGACAGCAGGAGACCGAGGTCGTGCGCGGGAACCCGGCCTTGCTGCAGGGCCCACCCGAGCACCTTGTCCACGGCGTTGTGCCTGCCGACGTCCTCACGCACCGCGAGCAGGGTGCCGTCCGAGGTGAACAGCCCCGCACCGTGCAGCCCGCCGGTGGTGGCGAACACCCGTTGCCGGGCGCGTAGCGCGTCGGGCAACGCGACGAGCACGTCGGCGGAGACCGTGAACGGTGTGCCCGTCGGAGGGAAGCGGGTCTTGAGCCGCACTGCCTCCAGGGCGGCCTTGCCGCAGACTCCGCAGGACGACGTGGTGTAGAAGTTGCGCTGCACACCGACGTCGGGCATCGGGACTCCGTCGGCGAGCGTCACGTCGAGCACGTTGTAGGTGTTGCGTCCCGTGTCGTCCACACCGTCGCAGTAGCGGGCCAGGACGACGTCCTCGCGGTTCGAGACGACGCCCTCCGACAGCAGGAAGCCGTGGGCGAGTTCGACGTCGTGACCCGGCGTGCGCATCGTGACCGCCAGCGCGGTGCCCGAGACGCGGAGCTCCAGCGGTTCCTCGCCGGCGAGGGTGTCGGTGCGGCGCCGCTCTCCCTGGGGAGTCACCCGGCGAACAGGTCTGCGGACGGTGACTCGGCCCATCGGGCACCACTCCTCGCGTTACGTCCCCTGTGGCGGTCGACTCCTCTCCATGATGGGGTCTCGCGGGCGTGGTTCGCATGGGTGAATACGCACGTAAGCGCACGGTGCTCCGTGGCGTGTCGCAGGCGTGATTCGTTCATGGCACCCACCGTCGGCGCCGGATGTCCGCGTGCCGTCTTACGCGTGTCACAACTGTGCGACGACGCGAGCTCCGGCAGATGAGCGACGAGGCGCTCGCGACGTCCTGACCGCCGCGCGGGCGTGACGGTGAGAGCCGGTGAGAAGTGCGGCGAGGACCTTCGTAGACTTACTCATCGTGACGGAAACCGCAGCCAGAACCCCCGACCTGCCCAACGCCTGGAACCCGGCCGACGACGAGGCCGTCCTCTACCAGCGCTGGGTATCGGCTGGCTACTTCGAGGCCGACGCGGCGTCGGACAAGCCACCGTTCAGCATCGTGCTCCCTCCGCCCAACGTCACGGGCAGCCTGCACATGGGGCATGCGTTGAACCACACGCTCATGGACGCCATGAGCCGCCGTCGGCGGATGCAGGGCTACGAGGTGCTGTGGCTTCCGGGCATGGACCACGCGGGCATCGCGACGCAGAACGTCGTGGAGCGCGAGCTGGGCAAGGAAGGGCTCTCGCGGCACGACCTGGGCCGTGAGCGGTTCGTCGAGCGCGTCTGGGAGTGGAAGGCCGAGTACGGCGGCAAGATCCTCGACCAGATGAAGCGGCTCGGTGACGGCGTCGACTGGTCGCGCGAGCGCTTCACGATGGACGAGAACCTGTCGCGCGCCGTCCAGACGATGTTCAAGCGGCTCTACGACGACGGCCTGGTGTACCGCGCCGAGCGGATCATCAACTGGTGCCCGCGCTGCATGACGGCGCTGTCGGACATCGAGGTCGACCACTCCGACGACGACGGCGAGCTCGTCTCGATCCGCTACGGCGAGGGCGACGCCTCGATCGTCGTGGCGACCACGCGCGCCGAGACGATGCTGGGTGACACCGCGGTGGCGGTGCACCCCGACGACGAGCGCTATGCGCACCTCGTGGGTACCGAGGTGGAGCTGCCGCTGACCGGACGTCGGATCCCGATCGTCGCCGACACCCACGTCGATCCGGAGTTCGGCACAGGTGCGGTGAAGGTGACGCCCGCGCACGACCCCAACGACTTCGAGATCGGCAGGCGGCACGACCTGCCCATGCCGACGATCATGGACGAGCGTGGCGTGATCACCGCGCACGGGCCGTTCGAGGGCATGGACCGGTTCGAGGCGCGCCCCGCGATCGTGGCGGCGTTGCGGGAGCAGGGCCGCATCGTGTCGGAGAAGCGGCCGTACGTGCACGCGGTGGGGCACTGCTCGCGCTGCGACACCGTGGTGGAGCCGCGCCTGTCGCTGCAGTGGTGGGTCAAGGTCGAGCCGCTGGCCAAGGCCGCGGGCGACGCCGTGCGCGACGGCCGCGTGAAGGTCCACCCGCCGGAGCTGGCGAAGCGCTACTTCGACTGGGTCGACGACATGCACGACTGGACGATCTCGCGCCAGTTGTGGTGGGGACACCGCATCCCGGTCTGGTACGGCCCGAACGGCGAGACGGTGTGCGTCGGTCCGGACGAGCAGCCGCCCACCGGCGAGGGCTGGACGCAGGACCCCGACGTGCTCGACACGTGGTTCTCGTCGGGCCTGTGGCCGATGTCGACGATGGGCTGGCCGGAAGAGACGGCCGACCTGGCGAAGTTCTATCCGACCAGCGTGCTGTCGACCGGCTACGACATCCTGTTCTTCTGGGTCGCCCGCATGATGATGCTCGGTCTCTACGGCATGCGGGACAACGGGCCGGAGCGCGCGATCCCGTTCGAGCACATCTACCTGCACGGGCTCATCCGCGACGCGAACGGCAAGAAGATGTCGAAGTCGCGGGGCAACGTGATCGACCCGCTCGACTGGATGGACCGCTTCGGTGCGGACGCCACCCGCTTCACCCTCGCGCGCGGAGCGAACCCGGGCGCGGACATGGCGCTGGCGGAGGAGTGGGCCGCGGGCTCGCGCAACTTCTGCACGAAGCTGTGGAACGCCACGCGCTTCGCGCTGTCCAACGGCGCCACCGTGGCGACACCGGTGCCCGAGGCGAGCGAGCTGACCGAGGCCGACCGCTGGATCCTCGGCAGGCTCTCCACCGTGGCGTCCGAAGTGGACACGCTGTTGGAGCAGTTCCAGTTCGCCAAGGCCACGAACGTGCTCTACCACTTCACGTGGGACGAGTTCTGCGACTGGTACCTGGAGCTGGCGAAGGTGCAGCTCTCGGGCGATCGCGCCGACGGCACGCGGGCCGTGCTGGGGCACGTGCTCGACGTCGTGCTGCGGCTGCTGCACCCGTTCACGCCGTTCATCACCGAGCGGTTGTGGACCACCCTCACCGGCGGCGAGTCGCTCGTGATCGCCGAATGGCCGGTGGGCGAGAAGTGGACGCGGCCGTCCGACCCCCACGCCGACGCGCGGATCGCGGACGTCCAGAAGCTCGTCACCGAGGTGCGGCGGTTCCGGTCCGACCAGGGCCTCAAGCCGGGCCAGCGCGTGACGACGCGGCTGGCCGGCGAGGGCTTCGACGCCATCGCCGGGCACGAGGACTCGGTGCGGGCGCTCGCGCGGCTGAACGAGCCCGGCGACGACTTCTCGGTGACGGCGTCGCTGGAGGTGTCGCTGTCGGGCGGCATGGCGACGGTGGAGGTCGACACCTCCGCTGCCATCGACGTCGCCGCCGAGCGCAAGCGGCTGGAGAAGGACCTCGCCGCCGCCCAGAAGGAGCTCAAGCAGACGGAGGGCAAGCTCGGCAACCAGTCCTTCCTGGACAAGGCGCCCGCCGAGGTGGTGGAGAAGATCCGCACCCGCCGCGACGTGGCCGCCGCCGACATCGAGCGCATCACGGCTCGGCTGGACCAGCTCGGTTCCTGAGGTCGTGGGTGGTGGCGGGCTCGCTCGTCACCACCCACGCTCGCCGAGGTGGTCGAGGATCACCTCGGCCACACCCTCCATGCCCCAGCGGTTGGGGTGGTAGTGCGCTGCGCCGATGGGGTTGAGGTGTTGGCCCTGGATCCAGGCGTGCTCGGAGCACGCGTCGTGCCCGAGGGACGCCGGGTAGGTGTCGATGAACGTCGTCGCGTCGTTGCCGGCCGCCGCCGTGGCGAGCGCGGCGTTGAGCGTCTCCTCGATGTCGTTCAGCCAGGCGTAGTCGCCGTCGGCGAACGGCAGGATGTCGGTGCACGTGCCTGTCGGGGGCGCGATGCGCGGGTAGCCGATCAGCAGGATCGTGGCTTCGGGTGAGCGCTCACGGACACCGTCGAGCACGGCCTCGACGTCCCGCCGGGTGTTCTGGATCGCCTCTGTCAGCGTGTCGACGCCGTCGACGGTGAAGTGCTCCTGGCACGGGTTTCCCGACGGGTCGGCGTCGCGGAGTCCGGGGCAGGTGCCGATGATGCTGCCGAAGACGCCGTAGTCGTTGCCGCCGATGCCGATGGTCACGAGGTCGGTGTCAGGCCTGAGGACGTCGAACTGCGGCCGGTGGTAGCCGAGGGTGATCTTCTGCCGCTCGGTCATGTCGCCGGTGTCGGCTCCCGCGCAGCTGGCGTCGGTGAGCACGGTGCGCCCGAGTCGGAGCGCGACGAGCGACGGGTAGTTCTGGGTCGAGCGCAGGCAGCCGAGCGGATCGAGTCGCTGCAGCGGGATGAGTGGTCCGGAGGTGTACGAGTCGCCGAGCGCCACGTAGTGCGTCCAGCCGCGGGTCTGCTGCGACCGGTGTGTGCTGGTCCGGTCCGCGGATTCCGATGCGGCGGCCGTGGTGGTGATGCTCGACGCGAGTCCGCAGAGCACCGCGACGAGCACGGACACGGCGGCGGCGAGGCTCCGGCGGCTGCGCATGGGTTAGTTCTATCTGCTCGCCGCGGGCAGTGGATCTTCCGAATGGGTGAGTTTGGCGAAACGTGATCAACCATCGTTGGGTGCACTGTGCGCGTGCTTAGGTGTTGCAAGTCATAACTTTTGTTTGACATACGCAAAAGATCGACACTATTGTGCCCAGTCATGACTGTGACTGGCCTCACCGAGGGCGCGCCGGTTGTCCAGATGCGTGGGATCACCAAGCAATTCCTGGGCAACACGGTGCTCCGTGGTGTGGACCTCGACCTGTACCCGGGCGAGGTGCACGCGCTGGTGGGCGAGAACGGCGCGGGCAAGTCCACGCTGATGAAGATCCTGGCCGGCGTCCAGCCCGCCGACGAGGGAACCGTCGAGCTCGACGGCAACCCCGTGACGTTCGCCTCGCCTCGGCAGGCGCAGGCCTCCGGCATCTCGATCGTCCACCAGGAACTGAACCTGCTCGGGGACCGCACGGTGGCCGAGAACGTCTTCCTGGGCTCGGAACCCGTCCGCCGCGGGATCGTCGACCGGCGCCGGATGGAGGCGGACACCGCCGCGTTGCTGGACGACCTCGGTGCTGTGGGGATCTCGCCGCGGGACCCCGTCCGGTTGCTGTCCGTGGCCCAGCGTCAGGTCGTGGAGATCGTGAAGGCGCTGTCGAGCGACGTGCGCGTGCTCGCGATGGACGAGCCCACGGCGGCGTTGGCCGACAACGAGGTCGAGCTGCTGTACGGGCTCGTGCGGCGGCTGTGCGACCGCGGCATCGCGATCCTCTATGTGTCGCACCGGCTGGTGGAGGTCTTCGACCTCAGCCACCGCATCACCGTGCTCAAGGACGGCGCGCTGGTGACCTCGCAGCCGAGGAGCGAGTTGACCAGTGACGAGCTCGTGCGGCACATGGTCGGTCGTTCGCTGGAGGCCCTCTTCCCGGAGCGTGCCACCGAGGACGAGGTCGGCGACATCCGCCTGCGCCTCTCGGGCTGTGGCAACGAGCGGCTGTCCGACATCGACCTGAGTGTGCGGGCCGGCGAGATCGTCGGCTTGGCGGGTCTGCAGGGCGCGGGACGGTCGGCGGTGGCCCGGGCGGTGTGCGGCGTCGAGCCGTTCCGCATCGGCACGCTCGAGGTGGACGGTGAGGCCGTGCGGGTTTCCTCACCGCGCAAGGCAGTCCGGCTCGGCATCGCGCACGTGACCGAGGACCGCAAGGGCGAGGGGCTGGCGCTGCGGCAGTCGGTGCGTGACAACGCGCTGCTGGTGCGCCGGGCGGCGTTCGCCCGCAAGTCGAGGGGACGGCCGATCGCGGAGCTGTTGACGTCGGTGGCGGTCGTCGCGCGTTCGCCCGACCAGGAGGTGCGGTTTTTGTCCGGCGGGAACCAGCAGAAGGTCGTGCTCGCGAAGTGGTTGGCGGTCGAGCCGCGTGTGCTCATCGTCGACGAGCCGACGCGCGGCATCGACGTCGGGGCGAAGCAGGCCGTGTACGAGCTGCTCCGCGGCCTCGCCCGGGACGGCGTCGCGATTCTCATGATCTCGTCCGAGCTGCCCGAGTTGATCGGCATGAGTGACCGGGTGCTTGTGATGCACGACGGGCGGATCGCGGGCGAACTGCCCGCGGGTCCGACGGAGGAGGCGGTGATGAGGCTGGCTACGGGCCACGCTGTGGAGACCAAGGAGGCCGTGTGAGCGAGGATTGTGTCCGCTCAGTGAGGCCGACCGCACGACGCGAGGAGGCCCCGTGAGTGTCGTCGCGGCGCCGCCCGCCACCAGACGTCCCGAGTGGACTCGCCAGCTCACGAATCCCGTCGTCGCCGTCTACGCGGCGCTGGTGCTGGTGCTGATCGTCGGGAGTGTGCTCGTCGGCCTGCGGGGCGGGGTGCTGCTCGACCAGGGCGGCATCATGAACATCCTGACGCGGAGCACCGCGCTCGGTCTCGTCGCGATCGGCCAGACGATGGTGATCCTGACCGGCAAGCTGGATCTGTCGGTGGCCTACGTCGTCGGTCTCTGCTCGTTGATCGCGGCGGAGACGATGGCGGGCAACGACTCGATGGTGCTGCCCGTCGTGCTGCTGACGCTGGCCTGTGCGGCCGGGGTGGGGCTGGTCAACGGCTTGGTGGTCACGAAGCTGAAGGTCAACGCGTTCATCGCGACGTTGGGCATGGGGCTGGTGATCCGGGGATACCTGGAGCACAACTACGAGGGCCCGGCCGGTGACGTGCCGAGGGTCTTCCAGCATCTGGGCTACGACCGGATCGGTCCGGTGCCCATCGCGGCGTTGCTGATGGTGGGGCTCGCGGTGCTCGCGTGGTGGTTCCTGGGGCGGACGCGGCCCGGCTACCACGTGTACGCCGTGGGTGGCGACGAGGAGGTCGCCCGCTTCTCCGGCATCCGCAACGACCGCACGGTGATCATGGTGCACGTCCTGTGCGCGGTGGCCGCCGGACTCGCGGGGCTGTTCCTGGCGAGCAGGCTCGGCTCCGGCGCCCCGTGGGTGGGCACCGACGGAGGTTACGACCTGGAGTCCATTGCGGCGGTGGTGCTCGGCGGCACGATCCTGGCCGGTGGGCGCGGTGGTGTCGCCGGCACGATCGGTGGCGTCTTCATCCTGGCCACTCTCGACACGGTCTTCGACGACCTCGGCATGAACTCGTTCTTCAAGGACGTGGTGCGGGGCGCGGTGCTGATCGTGGCCGTCGCGTTGTACGCCCGGCGCAGGAGGGCCGCCCGATGACGCTGACCGACACTCCGCCGACTCGCCGCCTGCCGCGGCCGCAGCTCACCGACGGCACCGGTCCGGTGCTGGCGGTGCTGGCGATCCTGCTGGTGGCGCTGGCCTTCGTCGGCCCCGCCTACAGCGATCCGTCGGGTTACCTGGCGCTGTTGAAGCGGGCGGCGCCGCTGATGATCCTCGCGATCGGACAGTACTTCGTCATCGTCAGCGGTGGTTTCGACCTGTCGGTGGGCTCGCTGGTCACCGCGGAGGTCGTGATCGCCGCACGACTTCTGGACGGCGACGAGTCCGCGACGCTGTGGGTGATCCTGCTGTTGCTCGTGCTCGGTGCGCTCGTGGGGTTGGTCAACGGCCTCATCACGACGCGCCTGCTGGTGCCGTCGTTCATCGTCACGCTCGGCATGTTGCTGGTGCTCGACGGCGCGGTGTTCCTCTGGACCGGCGGCGCGCCCCGGGGTTCGCTGACGGACGCGTTCCGCACGGTGGGCCGCGAGGGCTTCGAGGTGCCGCTGCTGGGGCAGGTGCCGTGGTCGGTGCTGCTGCTCGCGGCGATCGTGGTCGCCGCGGTGCTGTTCATGCGCGGTGGCCGCGGCCGCACGCTCGTGGCGGTGGGGGACAACGAGACCGCGGTGCGGCTCGGCGGCGGGAGCGTCGAGGGGATGCGCACGCTGGCGTTCGTGCTGTCGGGTGTGTCGGCGGCCGTCGCGGCGATTCTGCTCGGCGGTTTCGCCGGGGTGTCGGCACAGGTGGGGGAGGGACTGGAGTTCCAGGTCATCACCGCAGTGGTGCTCGGTGGTGTCGTGCTCGGAGGTGGACGCGGGTCCGTCGTCGCCGCGATGGCGGGTGCGCTCACGTTGGAAGCCCTGTTCTCCCTGCTCAACCTCCTCGGCGTGTCCGGGGGACTGGAGTCGGCGGTACAGGGCGTCATCATCATCGCCGCCGTGGCCTACGCGGCGCTGGGGCGGTCGAAGTTCCGGAGAAGGAGAACGACATGAGAAAGACCTGGCTGACCGTCGTCGCGGCGGTCGGTGCGCTCGCGTTGGCGAGCTGTACCAGCGAACTTCCCGCCGACACCGGGTCCGGGGACGCGTCGGCGCCGGCCTCGTCGAAGTCGAACGAGTTCTTCGACGAGGCCGAGTACGAGCGGCAGCTCGCGCTCCGGGACGCCACCCCCGAAGGGCCCGAGGGCAAACCGTGGGAGCAGGCGCTCGAACCGGAGATGGTCGACACCTCCGACTACGCCAAGGACGGCTCCTACCACCTGTGCTTCTCGAACGCGTCCGTGGACAACCCCTGGCGGCAGGTCGGGTGGAAGACCATGCAGGCCGAGGTCGACCTCCACGACGAGATCGAGAAGTTCACCGTGCTGGACGCGGAGGCCAAGGACGACAAGCAGATCAGTGACATCGCGTCGCTGACGTCGCAGGGCTGTGACGCGCTGATCGTCTCGCCGAACACCACGTCGACGCTCACCCCGGCCGTGGAGCAGGCGTGCGGCACCGGCATCCCGGTGATCGTGTTCGACCGTGGCGTGAACACCGACTGCCCGGTGACCTTCATCCACCCCATCGGCGGCTACGCGTTCGGCGCGTCGGCGGCGGACTTCCTGTCCGACGAGGTCGGTGAGGGCGGCAAGGTGCTCGCTCTGCGGGTGCTGCCGGGCGTGGACGTGCTGGAGCACCGCTGGGCCGCGGCCGAGCGGATCTTCGCCGAGCGCGGCGTGGACGTCGTGGGCGTCGAGTTCACCGAGAACGACACGGCCGGCGCCAAGAACATCGTGAGCGACTACCTCCAGCGGGAGGGACAGATCGACGGTATCTGGATGGACGACGGCACGGCGGCCGTCGCGGTGCTGGAGGCGTTCGAGGACCAGGGCATGGAGGCCCCGGCCATCTCGGGTGAGGACCAGCAGCAGTTCCTCGAGAAGTGGAAGGCCGAGGGGCTCACCGCGCAGGCTCCGACCTACCCCACCTACCAGTGGCGCACGCCGGTCATCGCGGCGCTGAAGGTCCTCAAGGGCGAGGAGGTGCCGGGCGAGTGGATCCTGCCGCAGCCGGTCGTCACCTCGGAGACCGTCGACGAGTACCTCACCGAGGGCATGCCGCCGCTGCACTACGCGCTGTGCGGGTGCCAGAAGATGCCCGACTTCCCGCAGCACTGGAAGTGACGAGGAGCCACGAGTGTCCATTGTGCATCCCGTCGGGGTGAACACCTGGGTCTGGACCTCACCGTTGGACGACGCCGCCCTGCGCGATCGCATCCCCGTGATCGCGCGGGCGGGGTTCGACGTCGCCGAGCTGCCCGTGGAGAACCTCGGCGACTGGGATCCCGCCGAGGCGGCTCGGTTGCTGCAGGACCACGGGCTCGACGCGTCACTCGTGCTCGTCATGCCTCCGGGGCGGGAGCTGGTGCGGGCGGATCGGGACACCGTCTGCGCCACCCAGGACTACCTGCGCCGGTGTCTCGACATCGCGGCCTCGCTCGGGGCGCCTGCGCTCAGCGGACCCGCCTACGCCTCCGTGGGGCGCACGTGGCGGATGACCGAGCGGGAACGCGCCGAGTGCGTCCGCGAGTGGCGGGACAACGTCGCACCGGTCCTGGAGCACGCCGCCGACGTCGGGGTGAAGCTCGGGGTCGAACCGCTCAACCGGTACGAGACCAGCCTGTTCAACACCGTCGACCAGACGTTGCGGGCGATGTCCGGCCTGCCCGCGTGCGGGGTGGCGCTGGATGTCTACCACCAGAACATCGAGGAACGCGACGTCGCGGCCGCCATCCGTTCGGCGTACGGGCGGATCGCGCACGTGCAGGTGTGCGCCAACGACCGCGGCACCCCGGGCCGCGACCACTTCGACTGGCCCGAGCTGCTCGCCGCGATCGGCGACGCGGGCTACACGGGGCCGCTCTGTATCGAGTCCTTCACCGCCCACAACGACAGCATCGCCACGGCCGCCTCGATCTGGCGCCCGCTCGCCACGAGCCAGGACGCCCTGGCGGTCGACGGTCTCGCCTTTCTCAAGGAGGTGATGTTCGACCAACCGACCGGACCCTGACCGTCGACGGCGCCGGCACGCCGTGATCACTCATTTCCCGCACACCGTGAGGATTTCATGAGTAGACGCAAGAGACTGTTGTCGCGCATCGGCGCCACGGCGCTGGGTGGCGTGCTCGCCGTCGGAGCACTCCCGGCGGGTGTCGCTACGGCCCAGGAGGCCGAGTTCCACGCGCTGCTGTTCACCAAGACCGAGGGCTACCGGCACGACTCGATCCCGGCGGGGATCGAGATGTTCGAGAATCTCGCCGAAGAGAACGACTTCACGTTCGACCACACCGAGGACTCCAGTGTCTTCAACGACACCGACCTCGGCCAGTACGACGTGATCATCATGTTCCAGACCTCCGGCATGGTCTGGGAGAACGACGCGCAACGCGAGGCGATGCAGAACTACGTGGAGAGCGGCGGGGGCATCGCCGCCATCCACAACGCCACGGACATGGGCATCGAGAACGACTTCCCGTACTGGGACGACCTCGTGAACGCGGGCGCCCACATGCCGTCGCACTCGCCGGGCGTGCTCGACGGGACGGCGAAGGTGACCGACCACCAGCACCCGTCGACGGAGGGACTTCCGGCGAACTGGGACCGCGCCGAGGAGTGGTACAACTTCGACAAGAGCATGCGCGGCGAGGTGCACGTGCTCGTGTCGGCGGACGAGTCGACCTACGATCCCGGCCCCGACGCGATGGGCGCCGACCACCCGATCTCGTGGTGCCGCGACGTGGGACTCGCCCGGGTCTGGGCCACCGCCATGGGGCACGACACGGCGGCCTACAGCGAGGACCTGTTCGTCCAGCACATCCTGGGCGGAGTGCGTACCGCGGCCCGCACCGTGGAGGCGGACTGCTCGGCCACCGTCGACAGCGCCTTCGAGAAGGTCGGCCTGGACACCAACACGCAGGCGCCGACCGCGATGGACATCACCCCCGACGGCCGCGTGTTCTACACCGAGATCCTCGGCCGCGTGATGATGTACGACCCGGAGACCGGCAGCACCTCGACGGCCCTGGACCTTCCCGTCTACTCCGGCGGTGAGGACGGCCTCGTGGGATTGACGGTCGACCCGGACTTCGCCGACAACGGCTGGGTCTACCTCTACTACTCGCCGCCCGGCGACGAGGAGATCAACCGGGTCTCGCGGTTCACGGTCGAGGGCGACACGATCTCGCTCGACAGCGAGGTGCCGATCCTCGACATCCCCGCGTCGCGTCGGGCAGAGCCCGGCCACACCGGCGGCTACCTGACGTTCGGCCCGGACGGCAACCTCTACATCGGCGTCGGTGACGACACGAACCCCTTCGAGTCGGGCGGCTACTCGCCGATCGACGAGCGGGAAGGGCGGGACCTGTTCGACGCGCAGAAGACCTCGGCCAACACCAACGACCTGCGCGGCAAGATCCTCCGCATCACGCCGAAGGCCGACGGCGGCTACACCGTTCCCGAGGGCAACATGTTCGAGCCCGGAACGGAGAAGACACGGCCCGAGATCTACGCCATGGGCTTCCGCAACCCGTTCCGGTTCACGGTGGACGTCGACGGCACGATCTACATGGCCGACTACGGCCCGGACGCGGGTTCGGCCGACCCGAACCGCGGGCCGGACGGCAAGGTCGAGTGGAACATCGTGAAGGAGCCGGGCTTCTACGGCTGGCCCTACTGCATCGGCAACAACATCCCGTACAACGACTACGACTTCGCCACGGGCACCTCCGGAGAGAAGTTCGACTGCGCGAACCCGGTGAACGACTCGCCGAACAACACGGGGCTCACCGAGCTGCCGGCCGCGCAGGAGGCCGACGTCTGGTACGGCTACGGCGAGTCGGAGAAGTTCCCGATCCTGGAGACGGGTGGGGCCGCCCCGATGGGTGGTCCGGTGTACCGGTACGACCCCGACCTCGACTCGGAGATCAAGTTCCCCGAGTACTACGACGGCAAGCCCTTCTTCTACGAATGGGCGCGCAACAAGATCTACACGATCACGCTCGACGAGCAGGGCGGCGTGGTGAACCTCGACCCATGGCTCACCAGCCAGCAGACGCTCGCCCCGATGGACATGCGCTTCGGTCCGGACGGCGCGCTCTACCTGCTGGAATGGGGCGGCGGCTACGGTCGCGACAACCCGGACTCGGGTCTGTACCGCATCGAGTACAACCAGGGCAACCGCAGGCCGGTCGTCACGGTGAGCGCCGACCCGACCTCGGGACACGCGCCGATGGAGGTGTCGTTCAGCAGCGAAGGCTCCTACGACCCCGAGGAGACGGAGCTCTCCTACTCGTGGAACTTCGGTGACGGCAACACCTCCACCGAGCCCAACCCCACGCACACCTACGCCGAGAACGGGCAGTACAACGTCCAGCTCACGGTGACGGACGCGACGGGCAAGTCCGGTGTCGGGAACGTGACGGTGACGGTGGGCAACACCGCTCCGTCCGTGACGGTGAAGGCGCCCGTCGACGGCGGGTTCTTCGAGTTCGGCGACCAGGTCGCCTTCGACGTCGACGTCACCGACCCCGAGGACGGGGAGATCGACTGCGGTGAGGTCGTCGTCCAGCCCGCGCTGGGCCACGACGCGCACGCGCACCCGATGGACCCGATCAACGCCTGCGAGGGCACGATCGAGACCATCGTCGACGACGGGCACGCCGGGGCGAACATCTTCTACTCCGTCGACGCCAGCTACACCGACCACGGTGGCGACGGCGCGCCCGCGCTCACCGGCCGTGACACGGTGGTGCTCCAGCCCAAGCACAAGCAGGCCGAGTACTTCACGTCCTCCGAAGGCATTCGCATCGTGAACCAGGAGGGTGCGGAGAACGGCAAGCGGATCGGCGACATCGACGACGGCGACTGGATCGCCTTCACACCGGTCAACTTCGCGGGAATCGACGAGGTGTCGCTGCGCGCGTCGGCTCCGGACGGCGCCGGTGGTTCGGTCGAGCTGCGTGCGGGTGCGGTGGACGGCCCGCTCGTCGCCGAAGTGGAGGTGCCCTCCACGGGCGGCTGGGACGAGTACGTGGAACTCCCGCCGGTCGCCGTCACGGACCCGGGTGAGACGACCGAGCTGTTCGTCGTCTTCCGGGGCGGCACGAGCCCGTTCGACCTCGACTCGCTGACGTTCATCGGCGACGGCGTGGCGCAGGTCGACAAGGACGGCCCGGCCGTCACGGTGTCCGGTGTGGAGGACGGCGCGTCGTACGGTGACTCCGGTTCGGTCACGGTCGGCTTCGAGGCCACCGACGACGGCACCGGGGTGTCCTCGCTGGAAGCGACGCTCGATGGCGAGGCCGTGGAGAACGGGGCCGAGATCCCGCTCTACACACTCGACCTCGGGGCGCACGAGTTGGTGGTCACGGCCACCGACAAGGCGGGCAACACGACCGAGCAGAAGGTCACCTTCACGGTGACGACGTCCAGTGAGGACCTGCGAGCACTGGTCGATCGCTTCGCCGGCGAGGAGCGCCTCGGCGCGAAGACCGCGAAGGAGCTGAAGCTCAAGCTCGCCGTCGCCGACGGGCTCAAGCGGTTCAACGCCGTCGCGGCCTCGGTGGTCCTGCACACCTTCGTCGACAGCGTGGACAGGAAGGTGTCCGACGAGGAGGTGGCAAGCGTACTGATCCGGGATGCACGGGCGCTGATCGAACAGTGGCGCGCGTGACGGACCGGTTGTAGACGCGGGTGCGGATGCCGGGCCGCCCCGCCTGGGCCGGCGTCGGACGGCAAGCCATGCCGTTCGGCGCCGGCTTCTTCACGCCCGGCGGTAGGTGAGGAGGTAGCGCCAGAACGGCAGCACGCGCACCCGGCTGCCGGGCAACAGCCGGGCGGCTTCGCGGCGGACGTCGTTCAGCGACATGTCCCAGTCTCCGACCGGGGCCCGCGGCACGGGGTCTTCGCCGCCGCCGAGCCGGTCGGCGACGGACACGACGGCGTTCGCGAGCAGGTTGACCGGGACGGAGGTATGCCAGATCACCCGGTCGCGCAGCGTGCTGGGGTGCGCGAGACCCAACACGGCGAGCACGCCGCCCGGGGCGAGCGCCTCCCGCAGCGTCGTCACGGTCGCGAACGGCATGTGGTGCAGCGACGCGACGCACGTGATCAGGTCGTAGTGCCGCGATGGCAGCGGTCGCGTGGTGACGTCGGCGTGCCGGTAGACGACGGAGCCGGGGCCCGGCGAGCCCAGCGCCTCGGCCACCGCCACGACGTCCTCCGCCGTGTCGACCGCCTCCACGGCGAGGCCCCGTGCGGCGAGCCTGCGGGCGAGCCTGCCCGTGCCGCAGCCCACGTCCAGCGCACGCCGAGCCCGCGGAGGAGCGAGCCGCAGCAACAGCGGGTGATAGCAGTCGTTGTGGTCGAAGGGCACGCGGTCACGGTATCGGCGCCGGACGTAGACTCGGGTGGCATCACCGCGAGTTGTGAGGAGAGTGCGTGCCGTCCGACGACCAGGAGTTTCCTCCCGAGCTGACCGAAGGGGAGAACTTCGTCGCCGGTCCGTTGCCGGACGACGAGACCGACGCAGAACCGGTGGACGAGGCCGCGATCGACGCGGAGGCCCGCCGGGAACTTCTGGCTGTGGAGGCCGAGCTCAACTCCCGCTGGCCCGAGACCAAGATCGAACCGTCGCTGACGCGGATCTCCACGCTGGCGAACCTGCTCGGTGACCCGCAGCGGTCGTACCCGGTGATCCACGTCGCGGGCACCAACGGCAAGAGCTCCACGGCGCGCATGATCGAGGCGCTGCTCACCCGTCTGGGACTGCGCGTGGGCCGCTACACGAGCCCGCACCTGCAACTGGTGACCGAGCGCATCAGCATCGACGGCGCACCGATCAGCGCCGAGACCTACGTCAACACCTACCGCGACATCCAGCCCTTCATGTCGATGGTGGACAGCGCGGCGGGCGACGAGGAGCCGAGGCTGAGCAAGTTCGAGGTGCTCACCGGCATGGCCTTCGCCGCGTTCGCCGACGCTCCCGTCGAGGTCGCCGTGCTGGAGACCGGCCTGGGTGGTCGGTGGGACGCCACCAACATCGCCGACGCGCAGATCTCGGTGCTCACTCCGGTGGGCTACGACCACATGGAGTACCTCGGTGCGGACCTGCACTCGATCGCCGCGGAGAAGGCCGGGATCATCAAGCCCAACGGCGTCGCGATCGTGGCCGAGCAGGAGCCCGACGCCGAGCGCGCGCTGCTCGAACGCGCCGTCGAGGTGGACGCCACCGTGGCCAGGGCGGGCAGCGAGTTCGGCGTGTTGAGCCGCGACATCGCCGTCGGCGGGCAGCTGCTGAACCTCCAGGGCCTCGGCGGTGTGTACGACGAGATCTTCCTGCCCCTGCACGGCCTGCACCAGGCGAAGAACGCCGCACTGGCGCTCGCCGCCGTCGAGGCGTTCTTCGGCGCGGGCAAGGAGCGCAAGCTCGTGGTGGACGTGGTGCGCGAGGCGTTCGCGTCGGTCGAGACGCCGGGCAGGCTCGAACGGGTCAAGTCGGCACCGACCGTGTTGCTCGACGCGGCGCACAACCCCCACGGCGCGGCCGCGCTGGCGAGCACGCTCGACGAGGAGTTCGCCTTCCGCCGGCTTGCGGCCGTGGTCGGTGTCATGGCCGACAAGGACGCCGCCGGCATCCTGGAGGCGCTCGAACCCGTGGTCGACGAGATCGTGGTGAGCCGCAACTCGTCGCCGCGTGCCATGCCGGTCGACGAGCTCGCGACGCTGGCCGTGTCGGTCTTCGGGGAGGAGCGGGTCACCGTGGAACCCCGGCTCGACACGGCCATCGAAACCGCGGTCACGCTCGTCGAGCAGCCGGAGGACCCGGAGGAACCGGTGTCCGGCGGCGGTGTGCTCGTCACGGGGTCCGTGGTCACCGCCGGAGAAGCCCGCACGTTGTTCGGCAAGGAGCCCGCATGAGTGAGTCAGCCTCGTCCGGCGCGCAGCCGGCACCGGAAACACCCGCGCCGCCCGCGAAGGACCCGATGAAGGGATTCCGCGGGGTGCAGGCCGGGACTCTGGTCCTGGAGGCCATCGTCGTCGGGCTCGCCCTGCCGGTTGTCGCGCAACTCGGCGACGGCTTGAGCAGTGTCCAGGGGTGGACCGTGGGCGGTATCGCGGTGGCGCTGCTCGTGTGCGCCGGGCTGCTGCGGTTCCCGTGGTCGATCTGGGTCATCCTCGCGCTGAACGTGGCTTTGATCGCGTTCGTCGTCACCCTGCCCTGGGTGACGGTGATCGGCGTGCTCTTCCTCGCGGTGTGGCTCTGGCTGATGTGGCTGCGCCGCGACGTCGCCCGCCGCATGGCGGCGGGCCGACTGCCCGGCCAACAGGCGACCGCCCAGGACGACCAACCGTCCACCTGAACCGTGTCCGCGGTCTGCGCACGCGTGTCCGCACTTCCCGCACTCGTGTCCGCGGTCTACGCACGCGTGTCCGCAGTTCCCGTACGGGCAGTCAGCGCGGGTTCTCCCGGCCGCGCACGATCCCGTGCCAGGTGGCCAACAGCAGTGTGACCACGAGACCGACCCCGGAGAACAGGACCACCGCGGCGGGGGCGTTCGCGGGCGTGTCGGTCCGGCTCCCGCCCTGCTCGCACCGCACCTCGATACCGGCGCCGAAGCGAAGCTCGGCGGTGCCGTCGCAGGCGCTCATGAGCTCCACGAACCCGAGCAGTCCGGCGAGCAGGCAGGCGAGCAACGCCGCGCACGCCCACACGCTGAGCAGCAGCGCCGAGACGCGGCGTTCGCCACCCCGTCCGCGTGACGTGGGTGGGACACCAGCACGGTCGAACGGCGGTGGGGGCGGAGTGTCCGAGTGGAACGTGTACTGGCGTGCTCCCTCGTGTGCCCCGCGGTCGCCGTCAGCCGCGGACCCCGAACCCGTCGAAGAACTCATCGTCGCCGGGCCTTTCCTCCCGCCGCGACTCCTGCGGCGGGCGCGTCGTCGACTCCACGTGAGCCCGCAGCCTGGGTGCGTTCTCCAGCTCGCTCGCCAGCGAGGCGAGGTCGAAGTCGAGCAGCGTCGCGGCCTTCGCCGCGGCGGCGTACGCGCTGTTGATCTCGTCGGTCAGCCACTGCTCGTCACCGTCGCGCACGGTCCCCGGCGCGATGTGCACCCGCTTCTGCCTGCCGAGCATGTCGACCCACACGGTGACGACACCACTGCGGGACTCCCCTTTGAACTCGCTGAACAGTGCCTGCTCGGGATTCTGCCGGATCCGCCGCAACCTGTCCTTCATCGCCTGGATGTCGTCCGGACTGGTCATGGTGCCTCCCAGGTCGTCACGGGGTGGCCTTGTCGGCCGACGTCATGGTTTCCTGCGCCTCGGTCCCGGCCGCTTGGAGCGCGTCGATCTTCGCCTGGTTGTTGCTGTGGATGGTCCACCAGATGGACACCGCGCCGACGAGGATGCTCAGGATCCCGATGACGAGTCCGACCACGGCGCCGACGCCCGTCCATCCGGCCGAGATCTCGACGATCAGCGCGACGACGACGCCGATGATCGACAGGGCGAGTCCGATCAGGGCGAGGATGTCGGCGACGCTGCGCCCGAACACCTGGTCCCAGGCGTCCGCGATCTCCTCGAGAGCCTGACCGACGTCGGCCGACGGTTTCCGCATGCTGTCGAGTGCTTTCTTGGTCTTCTCGATCCGCAGTGCGTAGGCGTTCTTTCCGTCGCCGGTCCACGCCGACGATTCCCGTATCGCTTCGTCGAGTTTCGCGACGCACGCGTCGAACTTGGTGCCGATGAGGTCGTTGCCTTCCTCGCCGCCGGTTCCCCACACGTCTTCGGCCACGGTGCGCAATCGATCCGTGCTGATGTCCCGGACGAGTCGCAGAGTGTTCTCGACCGACGGCAGGTCTTCGCCGTGTTCCCGCAGGAACGAGTCCACTTCACGCGCATCCGAGAGAAGGCCGTCGTCGATCACGTCCTCGAGAGCCATGGGCGGTCACTCCTCAGTCCGGGTCGTGTGTGCGGACCCACTCCGCGACCTCGTCCTCGGTCACCTGGTACTCGACACCGGCCTTGGCCACGCCTTCGGCGGTGTTCTCGATGGTCGCGTGGGTGCGGTGGACGAATTCCTGCATGGCCTTGACGACCTGGGGATATTTCTGGTCGACGAATCTCGTGAGTTCGAGGACGGTCTCCTCGACGGTCTCCTCGACATTCTCGTACTGGCTCACGGACTGGGTCGTGAGGAACCCTTCGAGGCTCGCGCGTTCCTCGAAATCGGTGAGTCCGAGTTCGTCGCCGGCCGTGTGCAGGATGTTGTCGAGGCGGCTGATTTCGTCCGGGTCGAGGCCGTATCCGTCGGACATGGAGCCCCCAGGTCGATCACGAATCCGGGTACGCGGAACAGGTGCGGAAACTGTCCCAGCGCTCTCCGCTGGGTGTCAACGTCCAACCGGGGGAAGCCCGGAACGCGGTGTGCGGGATAGCGCCCGTTAGGCTGCGCACAACGGGTCGAATTCGACCCTTCCCATACCTGATCACCAAAGGAGAACCGCACCGTGAGTGAGCGCACGCTCGTCCTGGTCAAGCCCGACGGCGTCGAGCGCGGTCTCGTCGGCGAGGTCATCGCTCGGATCGAGCGCAAGGGCCTGCGGCTGGCTGCCATGGACCTGCGCACCGCCGAGCGTTCGGTGGCCGAGGAGCACTACGCCGAGCACAAGGACAAGCCGTTCTACGGCGACCTCCTCGACTTCATCACGTCCGGTCCGCTCGTCGCGATCGCGGTCGAGGGTCCGCGCGCGATCGCCGCGTTCCGTCAGCTGGCCGGTGGCACCGACCCGGTCGAGAAGGCCACGCCGGGCACCATCCGTGGTGACTACGCCCTGGAGACGCAGTACAACCTGGTGCACGGTTCGGACTCCCCGGAGTCGGCCGAGCGTGAGCTGAAGCTCTGGTTCCCCGACCTGTGACGACCGTGGCCGAGGTGACCGGGCGACGTCCCGGTCACCTCGGCCTGTCGTTCAGCCCGCCGTGACCGGACCCAGCCCGGCCTCGTCGAGCAGGGCCGCGATGGTGTGCGTCTCTTCGGCGTCGAGGGGCCCCAGCGGCGGGTTGGTGGCGGGGTGGGCGAGGACGCCGCGCACCGCGAGCGCGGCTTTGAACGCTCCGAGTGCGCCGGCCGTGAACCCGATGCGGGAGCGGTCGGCGACGGAGACGATGCGGAACAGTCTCGCGAGGCGGTCCTGCTCCCGCGCGGCCGTGCGGTGCTCACCGGCGCGCGCCGCCTGGTAGAGCCGGACGTAACCGTGCGGGTCCACGTTGCCGAGTCCCGGCACGATCCCCGCGGCTCCGACCTGCACGGCCGTGTCGGCGAACAGTTCCGAGCCGGTGAGGGCGGGAAGGTCGGTACGCCGGAGCACCTCGCGGAATGCGGCGAGGTCGCCGCTGGAGTCTTTGAGGGCCACCACGAGCTCCTCGGCGGCGAGCTCGGCGATGACGTCCGCGCTCAGACCCACGTGGACGGCGCTCGGGATGTCGTAGGCCACGACGGGTGCGTCCACGGCAGCGTGGACGTGCCGGAAGTGGTCGACGATCTCGGTGTCGTTCGGCTGCACGTAGAACGGGGCGGTGACGACCACCGCGTCGGCGCCCAGCGACGCCGCCTGTCGCGCGTGTTCGATCACTTTGCGCGTGCCCGTGTCGATTGCTCCGACGAGCACGGGGACGGCTCCCCCCACCGCGCCCACGACCACCTCGACCGCCGCGCGGCGTTGTGCCGTGTCGAGCAGGGCGATCTCCCCGCTGGACCCGCCGACGAACACGCCGTGCACACCGGCGTCGAGCTGGAACGACACGAGCCGTTCGAGGGAGGCGCGGTCGACGTCCCCGTGCTCGTCGAGTGGGGTCACGAGCGGGGGGACGACGCCGTGGAGACGTCGGGCGGAGTCAGGAGCCACTGCTTGTCTTCCTTTCCGGTGTGGACAGTGCGGGAGCGTCGTTCGGCACCCGCAGCGCGCGGCCGATCCGTGCGGGGATGTCCAGGCCGATGATGAGGGCCACGACGACGGTGAGCGACACGGCGAGCGTGGTCAGTGCCGAGCCGAGGCTGCCGAAGTCCTCGGCGATCGCCGCGCCCGCCAGCGGTGCGACGGCGCCGCCGAGCGCGCCGACGTTGTAGGAGAACCCGAGTCCCGCGGCACGCAACCGGGTGGGGAAGTGGTCGCCGATGAACTTCGGGAGCAGGCCGGAGATGCCCTGGCTCGTGGCTTGCATCGCGAAGAGCAGCACCCACAGCAGCACCACGTTGTCCGCGGGCAGGGCGAACGCGGGGAACACGAACGCGAGCGACACGAACAGTCCGAGCACGTAGGCGCGGCGGGTGCCGAGCTTGTCGCCCACCATGCCCGCGAGGCACGACCCGGCCGCGTAGCCGAGCCCGGCCCAGGTCAGGGCGGTGGACACCTGTCCAGGGTCGTAGCCGAGCTCGGTCTTGAGGTACGTCGGCAGCAGCGACTGGATCGGCCACGAGTAGAGGAACGCGCAGAAGACCGTCACCATGATGGCGATCATGACCGGCCACAGACGGCCCGCGAGCTGCACCGCGAACGCCACGAAACACAGCACGCTGAGCCCGACGAGGTACGGGGTGGCCGCGCCGCCGAGCCGGCTGAAGATCAGCACCAGGGCCGCGGACAGCACCAGTGCCAGCGCGGTGTTGGGGATGCGGCGCTTCGCCGCGAACAGCACCGAGGACGTCGTCGTCCCGGCACGCCTGCCGACCTGCTCCTCCCATTCCGCTGCCTCGGGCAGGGACCGGCGCAGGTACAGCGTGAGGGCGATCGGCACGATGCCCGCGTAGAACAGCCAGCGCCAACCGCCGACGGGCACGATGAGCTCGTAGGCGAGCGCGGCGAGGACGGTGCCGATCGGGTAGGCGGAGAGCAGGAATCCGGTGGCGCGGTTGCGCATGGACGTCGGCCAGGACTCCATGACGTAGGTGGCGCTGGCTCCGTACTCGCCGGCCATGCCGATGCCGACGATCGCGCGGAACAGGAACAGCGACCAGTAGTCCCAGGCGAAGCCGCACAGGGCGCTGCCGACCGAGAAGGCGATGATGGCCAGGATCATGGCGGGCTTGCGGCCGTACCGGTCGCCGATCGCTCCGAGCGCGAGGCCGCCGAGCCAGCGCGACACGAACGCGGCGGAGACGAGTGTCGCCGCCTTCGTCAGCGAGAGCTCGAAGTCGGTGGCGATCTCGGTGAGCACCAGGGTGATGAGGATGAAGTCGAACCCGTCGAGCAGGTAGCCCAGCCAGGCGGCGAGGAACGCTTTGCGTTGGGGTCCGCTGAGTTGCCGGAACGAGCTGGGGGTGTCGGGTGGCGTCGTTGCCATGACCTGAACCTCCGGAGAAGCGAGGACATAGGATGTCCTATGTTGGCGGGTACGGTAGCCGCGGAGGAACGGTGACGGCAAGACCTGAAGCACGTGTGCCGGTTGTCGTGACGATGCGAGCGGTCCATGCGTGAACCTCTAGACTCGCGGGCTGTGACGACCTCGACGGCGGGTGGGCGCAGGCAGGGCGCGCGCGCCAACCAGAAGGCGCTCCAGGACGCGATCAAGCACCTGATCGTCGAGCGCGGACTCGCTCCGGGGGAGCCCCTGCCCACCGAGGTCGAGCTGATGAAGGAGCTCGACGTCAGCAGGCACCCGCTGCGGGAGGCGATGAAGGCGCTGGAGGCGGTCGGCATCGTCGACATCCGCCACGGCTACGGCACGTACGTCGGGTCGGTCCCGCTGACCGGCCTGGAGACGGGGCTGGCGTTTCGCGGTGCGCTGTCGCTGCGCGGCGACTACTCCGACATCCGCGACCTGCTGGAGGTCCGCGAGATCCTGGAGAGCGGGCTCGTGACCCGCCTGCTCGACGCCGACGACCGCCTCGACTTCGACTCGCTCACCGCCAGCGTCGAGGCCATGGAGCGGGAGGCGGAGCAGGGCCGGTACGCCCCGGAGGCGGACTGGCGGTTCCACGAGACCCTGTACCGGCCGCTGGGCAACGATCTCGTCCTCGACCTGCTGCGCGTGTTCTGGCGGGTGTTCAACACGCTCGACGCCGAGTTGCCGCGGGCGGACGACACCCCGCACCTGACGGCTCGCCGGCATCGAGCGATCCTGGAGGCCCTGCGTGCGGGGGACGAGGCCGCTCTCCGCGCCGCCGTCGACGAACACTTCCAGGGAATCCGGGCGCGGGTTCCCGATCGGGACCGCTCCGCCTGAGGAATTTGCGTTGACTTTCTGTCGGAGGTCTCTGGCAGGGTTGCCGACGTGTCCGAAAAGAGCACAGCGAGTACGGGGAGCACATCCGGCGCCGCCGGCACGGTCGGCGCTCCTGACGAGGACGAGGGGGCGCCCCTCGTTCAGGCGAAGAATCTGGTGAAACGCTTCGGCGACTTCGAGGCGGTCCGCGGTATCGACCTCGACGTGCGCACGGGTGAGGCGTTCGGCTTCCTGGGGCCCAACGGGGCGGGCAAGTCGTCCACGATGCGCATGATCGCCTCGACGTCCCCGCGTTCGGAGGGGCACCTGTCGGTCCTCGGGATGGACCCCGACCGCGAGGGCCCCCGCATCCGCGCGAGGCTGGGCGTGGTGCCGCAGCAGGACAACCTGGATCTCGAACTGACGGTGCGGCAGAACCTCCAGGTGTACGGCCGCTACTTCGGGCTCTCCCGGGCGACGGCCCGGGCGAAGGCCGAGGAGCTGCTCGACTTCGCCCAGCTCACCGACCGCGCCGACGCCGAGGTGGAATCGTTGTCCGGCGGGATGAAACGCAGGCTCACCATCGCGCGGTCGCTCGTCAACGATCCCGACGTGCTGTTGCTCGACGAGCCGACCACCGGGCTCGATCCGCAGGCCCGGCACCTGTTGTGGGACAAGCTGTTCCGCCTGAAGTCGCAGGGCGTGACCCTGCTTATCACCACCCACTACATGGACGAGGCCGAGCAGTTGTGCGATCGCCTCGTCGTCATGGACGGCGGGCGGATCGTCGCGGAAGGGTCCCCGGCGGAGCTCATCGACCGCTACTCGACGCGGGAGGTGCTGGAGCTGCGGTTGCCACCCGGAGAGCAGGACGCGGCCGTGGCCGCGGTGTCGGATTTCGCCCGGCGCACCGAGGTCCTGCCCGACCGCGTCCTCGTCTACGTCGATTCGGGGGAGTCGGCGCTGGAGAGCGTGCACGCCCGGGGCGTGCGCCCGGTGTCGAGCCTCGTGCGCCGCAGCACGCTCGAGGACGTGTTCCTGCGGCTCACCGGCAGGAGTCTGATCGAATGACCACGACGGACAGCGCTTTTCGTTCCACCCGGTCCGAGGTGCGCGTCGTGGGCGCGTGGCGGGGCGCCTGGCTGCGGGTCGAGGGGCTCTGGACGTGGTACCGGCGGTACTGGACGTCCAATCTGTACTCCTCGGGGTTGCAGCCACTGCTGTTCCTGCTCGCGATGGGCGTGGGCTTCGGCTCGCAGGTCGAGCCCGGCGCGCTCACCGGTGGAGTCTCGTATCTCCAGTACGTCGCGCCCGCGTTGCTGGTGGCCGGGTCCGTGCAGTTCGCGGTCGGTGAGTCGACCTGGCCCGTGCTGTCCGGGTTCAAGTGGGAGAAGGACTACCTGGCGATCACCGCGACGCCCGTCACGCCGGGGCAAGTCCTGGGTGGACACTTTCTCTGGGTGGGGCTTCGCATCACGCTCGCCGCGGTGGTGTACGTGGTGGTAGCGGCGTTCTTCGGCGCCTGGACCGGGCCGGGCGTGGTGGGCGCGGCCGTGGTGGGTGTCGCGACCGGCCTGGCCTGCGCGGCTCCGGTGACCGCGTTCGCCGCCACGATCCACCACGAGACGGACCGGCTGACGGGTCTGTTCCGGTTCGTGCTCATGCCCATGGTGCTGTTCGCCGGGACGTTCTTCCCCGTGTCGGAGATCCCGCTCGCGTTGCGCTGGCTCGCCTGGATCTCTCCGCTGTGGCACGGCAACGAGCTCGCCCGCGGCGTCACGCTCGGCGGGCTCGACCTGCTCCCCGCGCTGGGGCACGCGGCGGTGCTCGCCACGGTGTTCGCGGCCGGAGGCCTGGCGGCCCGGCACTTCTTCTACCGCAGGTTGGTGGTGTAGGCGATGGTCGTCACCGGCAGTGCGACACCCGCGTCCCGGCCCGGCGTGCGCAGGACCGGGCTCCTGTTGCGCATCCTCCCGCCGTCGCTCTACGTCGGTCGGGCGAGCGCCCTCATCGAACGCTCGGCGATGGTGTACTCGCGGGCGTGGCTCGTGTTCGTCTCGGGCGTCTTCGAGCCGCTGTTCTACCTGCTCGCGTTCCAGGTCGGGTTCGGCAGGCTCGTGCCCGAGGTCACCGGTCCGGGCGGCCAGGTGATGGACTACGTGGCGTTCGTCGCCCCGGCCCTGCTGGCGGCTTCGGCGATGAACGGCGCGGTGTTCGACGCGACGTTCGGGGTGTTCTTCAAGTTCCGCTACGACAAGACCTACGAGGCCGTGCTCAGCACGCCGATGGGGCCGTTCGACATCGCTCTCGGCGAGATCGGCTGGGCGGTGTTGCGGGGCGCCCTCTACGCGGTCTCGTTCTTCGGCGTCATGACCGTGATAGGGCTGGTCACCACACCGTGGGCGGTGCTGGTGATCCCCGTGGCGGTGCTCGTGTCGTTCGCGTTCGCCGCGATCGGGATGGTGTGCGCGACTCTGCTGCGCACGACCTCGCAGTTCGACTACATCCAGCTCGCGGTCATGCCGCTGTTCCTCTTCTCGACGACGTTCTTCCCGCTGTCGGTCTACCCCGAACCGCTGCAGGTGCTCGTGCAGTGTCTGCCGCTTTACCACGGCGTCGAGCTGTCCCGCGGGTTCGCCGCCGGGGTGCTCGACTGGTCGATGGTGGGACACGCGGGGTACCTGCTGGCGCTGGCCACGGTGGGGGTGTACGGCGTGTCGCGCCGGCTGCACACGTTGTTGCGTTGACGGCCCGGGCTGGGCACCGGCGTATGCTCCGCCGATGTCCAGCTCGGTGATCGTTTCTGTCGTCCTCGGCCTCGTGGTCGTGGGCTCGATCGTGCTCGTCGTGAAGCTCGACTCCTGGCGCCCGTCGAAGGCGTTTCGCCGACGGCACCCACGGCTGTACCCACCCGGTGGCTGCCCGCAGTGCGGAAGTCGTCGGTGGACGACCGTGGTCTCCGACAACCGGCTGAACGGTCTCCGAGAGTGCCGGGCATGCCGGCTGGTGTGGGACCCCGACCGGGCCGACACGGACGCCTGACCTCACGCCGGAGGCGATTGAGCGCCCCGGCCGACGGGAAGCCCCCCGCCGAATGCAGCCGTGAGTGGGAACGGAGCACGACGTGGGTAGGAAACGGGGTTTTCGCGCATGCGGGTCGAGCAGGACCCGCACCGTGTGGTGGCCGAGGTGGTCGCATCTGCCTGCCCGGATCACCACCGGGGCGTTCATCTTCAACTCGGGTTACTCGAAGCGGGGCGCGGACGAGGAGACGGCGGGACAGCTGCACGGCTTCGCCGCCGGGACCTACCCGCAGCTCAAGAAGCTGCCGCCGAGCAAGTTCGTACGTCTGCTGTCGACGGGGGAGATGGCGCTGGGCGCGGCCCTCATGGTGCCGGTGGTGCCGTCGGTCCTGGCCGGGGCGAGCCTCGCCGTGTTCTCGGCGGGCCTCGTGGGCCTGTACCTGAAGACCCCCGGCATGCGGATGGAGAACAGCCTGCGGCCCACTCAGGAAGGCCTGTCGCTGGCCAAGGACGTGTGGATGCTCGGCATCGGGGCGTCCCTGGTGCTCGACGACCTCGTGGAGCGCCGTCGCGGGTGAGCCGAGCTCCGTCCTGGGGCGCCCGGCGCCTCAGCGAGGTGAGCTGGCTGCCGCCAGGGCGCCCGGTGCGTCGACGCGGCCGTGGCCGTAGAACCCGTTGTAGCCGGTGTAGCCCTCGCAGAAGGCGTCCTGGATGCCGTTCCCGGTGAGGTCGTAGTCGCCGGGGCAGGGCACCGCGGTGGCCGTCGAGGTCAGGGCCGCGCGGAGTCGTTGCGGCGTGGCCCGGGGATGTTCGGACGCCACCAGGGCCGCGACGCCCGCCACGTGCGGGGCCGCCATCGAGGTCCCGCACAGGGTGCCGTACCCGCCGGGCACGGTCGACAGCAGGCAGTCGCCGTGGTCGCCGCCCGGTGCGGTCAAGTCGATGACGCCGAGCCCGTAGGCGCTGTACCCGGCTTTGCGGCCCTTGCGGTCGGACGCCGACACCGACACGGCGTCGCGCAGTCCCGCGGGCAGCGCCTCGCACGCGGCGGGGCTCGACGCGGGTGCCGAGAGCGTGTGCGACGGGGTCAGTCGCGCGGCCTTGTTGGAGGCCGCCACGACGGTGAGGGTGCCACGTTCGTGGGCGTGGTGGAGGGCGCGGCGCAGCGCGTCGCGGACGACCTCGCGGCCGGGGCCACGGGCGCACGCCGCCGACCAGGGGGAGACGAGAAAACTGCCGTTGACCACGGGGAACCTGTGCTCGGCGGCCCACATGAGCCCGCACACGGCGGCCTCGGGACTGACCCGGCCGTGGTCGTCGACGACCCGGACCGACGCCACGCGGACGCCGGGCGCGATGCCGGTCACACCGCGTCCGTCGTCGGCGGCGGCGAGCAGCCCCGCGACGTGCGTGCCGTGGGGAGAGGTCGTGGCCTGCCAACTCTCCGGGGCGGTGTCCGGTGTTCCCGACAAGCAGCCCACCGACCGATCGGCAGCGACGGCGTGCCGCAGGTCCGGGTGCGTGGGGTCGATGCCGGAGTCGAGGACGCCCACCACGACGTCGGCGCTTCCCCGCTGTCGGGCGTGGGCCTGCTCGGCTCGCACCGCGCGGAGGTTCCACTGCCGCCCGGACAGGTCCGTCGACCTGCCCTCCGCGAGGTCGGTGGACGGCGTCGACGCTGTCGACCCCGAGACCTTCGAGGTCGCGAGCTCGGCCCCGGAGTCGGGCTGCGCCGAGCGGAAGGTTCGGTGTGAGCCCAGCCGAGTCGAGAAGCGGTGATCGGAGGAGTGCGCCACGCCGACCGAGATTTCGGGGTGGTACGTGCCGAGCTCGCCACAGGCGTCGTGCACCTCGGCCGCGGCGTCGGCCTCCGACGTTCGCGGCGGGAGCACCACCAGGTACCGCTCGGTGGGGCCTGCGGGGGTGCACTCGTCGGTCGCCGCGGAGGACGTCGCGCGCGCGGCCACCGGGGTGCCGCCCAGCACGAGCGCGATGGTGAGCAGGGCCACACTTGCGCTTCTGTGCACTCCCACCTCCGTCGGGTACCCCGCGTGTCGCGTGTTCCCCCTCGTCAGCGCACGGTAACGAGCAGGTCAGGGGCCGACAACCGGAACGCGGAAGTGCGAGTTGGCGGTTTCGTTGTCGAACGCGAACGATGGCGCGCGGCTCGTATGGGATACTGGACATCGGTTGCCGGGTTGGCGCCGCTGCCGGTGAGGTGGCGGACAGCTCTGGGCGACCCGGCGATGCGCTGGGAGAACCGCGCGTTGGTCGCCGCCACGCACATCCCGTGTCGGGCGGCTCGACGACGTGGCGACGCTTTGCGGGGCGTTCGAGGGTCGACCGGTTCGTCGTCGCGGGACCCGTCATCGGGGTTTCGGTTCACCCGGCCCTTCGGTGACATGACAGGCAAGGATTCCCGCCACGGTGATTCACCTGGGCGGTACACAACAGAGAAACGGCCCCTGCGCGGCCGCGTGATGAACGCGCCCGGGGGCGGAGGAGATGTATGACGAACGCGGAGACACCCGCCGAGAACGCCGGCGGGACTGCCGCCACTTCCCCTGCACAGGCACTGGCCGAGCTGCCCGACAAGACCCGGGTGCACGTGCTGGCCAAGGTGTTGGGCACGAGCAGTCGTCAGGTGTTGGCCACGCTGGCCGACCTCGGGCACAGTGCCCGCAGCCCTCAGTCCGGAGTGGCGAAGGACATCGCTCTGCAGGTGGCGGAAGCGCTCGGGGTCACCGTGACCGAGGACGCCCCGGCGGAGCAGGCGCAGGAGAGCACCGAGACCGGCACTGCCGAGACCAGCGAGAACGCCGAGGCCACGGAGTCCGACCGGCCGGAGCCCGCGCCCGCTGCGACGGCCGACCAGGAGAACGGCCAGGCTCGGCAGCAGGCGCCCGCGGTGCCGCCTCCCGCGCTCGCGCCGCCCGCACGTCCGCCCGAGTCCGGCCCGCTGCACACTCCGGTGTTCGCGGCGCCGTCCCCGCTGTTCCTGCCTCCCGACCCGGTGGCGGCCACTCCCGCCGCCGCGACCTCCGCGCCGGCGCCGAGCAAGCCCACCCCTTCCACGTCGCAGGCCGACAGCGGTGACAGTGGCGACAGCGAGGAGTCGTCCGAGAGCGCATCCGGCGACTCCGGCGAGCGCGGCGACGACGGTGAGAGTTCCGACGGCGGGAGCCGTCGTCGACGCAGGCGCGGCCGTCGCGGACGGGGCCGGGGCAAGGGCGGCGACGACCACTCCGGTGACGAGTCGCCGAGCTCGTCCGACGCCGACTCGTCCGGTGAGCGCACGGCCTCCGACGAGCAGTCTTCCGAGCAGCAGGACGCCGAGGGCTCCCAGAACGGGGACGGCCACGGCACGTCCGACTCCGAGTCCGAGACGGGCAGCAGGCGCCGCCGTCGCCGCCGTCGCCGCAAGAGCGGGGACGACGACAACAGCGACAACACCACGTCCTCCGACGACCCGCCGAACACGGTCGTGCACGTCCGGGACGCCAAGCCCGCCGAGGAGAAGGAGGGCAAGGCCGGGGACGGCGTGCGCAGCGTGCGTGGCTCCACACGGCTGGAGGCCAAGCGTCAGCGTCGCCGCGACGGCAGGGAGGCGGGCCGCAGGCGTGCGCCGATCCTGTCGGAATCCGAGTTCCTCGCCAGGAGGGAGTCGGTCGACCGCACGATGGTGGTGGCCGAGCGCGGCGACTCCACGCAGATCGGTGTGCTGGAGGACGGCGTGCTCGTGGAGCACTTCGTCACCTCCGCGGGCAGCGGTTCGATCGTCGGCAACGTCTACCTCGGGCGAGTGCAGAACGTGCTGCCGTCCATGGAAGCGGCGTTCATCGACATCGGTCGGGGCCGCAACGCCGTGTTGTACGCGGGCGAGGTCGACTGGGACGCCGCCGGTCTGGAGGGCAAGGCCCGCAAGATCGAGCAGGCGTTGTCGACCGGTGACCACGTGCTCGTGCAGGTGACCAAGGATCCCGTCGGCCACAAGGGCGCGCGCCTGACCACGCAGATCTCCCTGCCCGGTCGCTTCCTGGTCTACGTGCCCTCGGGCGGCGCCACCGGCATCTCGCGGAAGCTGCCGGAGAACGAGCGGCGCAGGCTCAAGGACATCCTCAAGCGGATCGTCCCCGAGGACGCCGGAGTGATCATCCGCACGGCGTCGGAGGGCGTCAGCGAGGAGGAGCTCGGCCGCGACGTCCGCAGGCTCGAAGCCCAGTGGCAGGTCATCAAGGAGAAGGCCGACGCCGCGAACGGCAAGAAGGGCAGCGCGCCCGTCCTGCTCTACGAGGAGCCGGACCTGCTCGTGAAGGTCGTGCGCGACCTGTTCACCGAGGACTTCAGCAAGCTCGAGATCCAGGGCAACACGGCGTGGGAGACCATCCACGCGTACGTCCAGCACGTCGCTCCCGACCTGCTCGACCGTGTCAAGCGCTACGTGGGTACCGGCGACGTGTTCGCCGACTACCGCATCGACGAGCAGCTGATGAAGGCGCTCGATCGCAAGGTGTGGCTGCCGTCCGGTGGCTACCTGGTGATCGACCGCACCGAGGCCATGACCGTGATCGACGTCAACACGGGGAAGTTCACCGGTTCGGGTGGCAACCTGGAGGAGACGGTCACCAGGAACAACCTGGAGTCGGCCGAGGAGATCGTGCGCCAGCTCCGGCTGCGCGACATCGGCGGCATCATCGTGATCGACTTCATCGACATGGTGCTGGAGTCGAACCGCGAGCTGGTGTTGCGCAGGCTCACCGAGTGCCTCGGCCGCGACCGCACGCGGCACCAGGTCGCGGAGGTCACGTCGCTGGGTCTGGTGCAGATGACGCGCAAGCGGGTCGGCACCGGCCTGCTGGAGGCGTTCTCCACGACCTGCGAGCACTGCAAGGGTCGCGGTGTGATCGTGTCGACCGAGCCGCAACGCGGCAACGGCGGCAATGGCCACCAGGGCCACCAGGGCCACCACGGCCACCACGGCAACCAGGGCGGTCAGGGCCAGCACGGTGGTCAGAGCTCGCGCCGGTCGCGGAACAAGGCGAAGGCCGAGGAGCGGGAGGCGGCCAAGGCCGCCGAACAGGCGGCACAGGCCGCGAACGCTCCCACCCAGGAGCAGCGCGAGTCGGCCGTGTCCGCGGTGCAGGCCATGGCCAACGCCTCGAAGGCGGTCTCCACGAAGCCGTCGACCGAGTCGGACGCCGGGCAGGCACCCGACCGTCGTGACTCCCAGCCGGCGGAGGCGAAGCAACCGAAGGCTCGTCGTGAGCCCGAGGAGAAGCGCAACGGCGTCGCGCCGGCCGCTCCGGCCGCGTCGTCCGAGCAGACGGAGGTGCGGCGCGAGTCGCACAACGGGGTGGCGAGCGAGGAACCGGACATTCCCGCCCCTGCTCCCCGTGCGGCCCGGCGTCCGCGTCGTGCCGCGAGTCGTCCCGCAGGGCCGCCCGTGCCCGTGCGGGAGAACGGCTGAGGTTTTCTCCGCCGCGGCGCCCGGGTTCCGAGCGGACCCCGGTGCGTCGCGTGGGGGAACCACTCAGTACGCTGTAAGGCGGCCCGCGACCAGGCGGGTCGTCGTAGCCCCAACCCAAGTAGTCGAGTAATCAGGAGACTTCCGTGTCGGCGTATGCAGTCGTCAAGACCGGCGGCAAGCAGTACAAGGTCGCCGTCGGCGATGTCGTCGAGGTCGAGAAGCTCGACGGCGAGCCGGGCACCGAGCACACCCTTCCCGCCGTGATGGTGGTCGACGACGGCAAGGTCACGACGGACGCCGACGCGCTGGCGAAGGTCTCGGTGACGGGCAAGATCGTCGAGCAGACCAAGGGCCCGAAGATCCGTATCCACAAGTTCAAGAACAAGACCGGCTACCACAAGCGCCAGGGTCACCGGCAGCAGCTGACCCGCCTTGAGGTCACCGGCATCGACAAGTGAGGAACCTGACCAGCCATGGCAACCAAGAAGGGCGCGTCAAGCTCCAAGAACGGCCGTGACTCCAACCCGAAATACCTCGGTGTGAAGCGGTTCGGCGGTCAGGTCGTGAAGGCAGGCGAGATTCTCATCCGCCAGCGCGGTACCAAGGTCCACCCCGGCGTCAACGTCGGCCGTGGCGGCGACGACACTCTGTTCGCTCTCGCCCCCGGTGCGGTGGAGTTCGGCACGAAGCGTGGCCGCAAGACGGTCAATGTCGTGCCGGTCGAGGCCTGACCGGCCCGGCCAGCACACGACTCGAAACGAGGGACGGGCCCGGAACACATCCGGCCCCGTCCCTCGTTTTGCTTGACAGGTGTTCTCTGTCCCCAGGAAGGCGGCCCCAATGGCATCCCGTTTCGTGGATCGCGCGGTGATTTACGTCGCCGCGGGCGATGGTGGGAACGGCTGCGCGTCGGTGCACCGGGAGAAGTTCAAGCCGCTCGGCGGACCCGACGGCGGCAACGGCGGCAACGGCGGTGACGTCGTGCTCGTGGTCGATCCCGGCGTGCACACGTTGCTCGACTTCCACTTCCGCCCGCACGCGCGAGGGGGTAACGGGAAGCAGGGCCAGGGCGGTCACCGCAGCGGCGCGGCCGGTGAGTCGCTGGAGCTGCGCGTCCCCGACGGCACCGTGGTCCTCGACACGGACGGCGAGGTACTCGCCGACCTCACGGGAGCGGGCACCCGCTTCGTGGCGGCTCGGGGAGGCCGTGGTGGGCTCGGCAACGCGGCGCTCGCCTCGCGTGCCCGCAGGGCGCCCGGTTTCGCGTTGCTCGGCGAGCCGGGGGAGGAGCGCGACCTCGTTCTGGAGTTGCGCTCGGTCGCGGACGTCGGTCTCCTCGGTTTCCCGTCGGCGGGCAAGTCGTCGCTGATCTCCGTGCTGTCGGCGGCCAAGCCGAAGATCGCCGACTATCCCTTCACGACGCTGGTGCCGAACCTCGGCGTGGTGAGCGCGGGCGACGTCGTGTTCACGATGGCCGACGTGCCGGGACTCATTCCCGGGGCGAGCCAGGGCAAGGGACTGGGCCTCGACTTCCTCCGCCACATCGAACGGTGCGCGGTGCTGGTGCACGTCGTGGACTGCGCCACGTACGAGCCCGGTCGCGACCCGGTGTCGGACGTCGACGCCCTGGAGGACGAGCTGTCGCGGTACACCCCGGCGCTCGGCGGGGACCTCGCGTCCCGGCCCAGGGTCGTGGTCCTCAACAAGCTGGACGTGCCGGACGCCGCCGAGCTGGCCGAGCTGGTGAGGCCGGAGTTCGAGGCCCGCGGACTGCGGGTCTTCGAGATTTCGACCGTCACCCACAAGGGTCTGCGCGAACTCACCTACGCGTTGGGTGAGATCGTCGAGTCCTACCGTGCGACGCAGCCGCCACCGACGCCGACCAAGGTCGTCGTGACACCGAAGGCCGTGGACGACGGCGGGTTCACCGTGGAGCCCGACCCCGAGGAAGAGGGCGGGTTCATCGTGCGGGGCGCCAAGCCCGAGCGATGGATCAGGCAGACGAACTTCGCCAACGACGAAGCGGTGGGCTTCCTGGCCGATCGGTTGAACCGGTTGGGTGTGGAGGACGAGCTGGCCAAGTCGGGTGCGGAACCCGGCTGTTCCGTGACCATCGCGGGCGTCACGTTCGACTGGGAACCGTCCACTCCGGGCGTCGCGGGCAAGCTGGCCGGACGTGGGACCGACCCGCGCCTCGAACGTTCCGACCGGATCACGGCAGCCGAGCGCAAGGAGGCCCGCCGCCTGCGCAGGGAAGGGACTGCGGACGAGGAGGACGCGGTCGTGGAAGGCGGAGTCGCTGTCGAGGACTCCGATGAGTGAGGTCCGCAGTGCCATCGCCGGTGCCCGACGCCTGGTGGTGAAGGTGGGTTCGTCCGCCCTCACCACCGCCAGTGGGGGACTGGACGTCGGTCGGCTCGACGCGCTCGTCGATGCCATCGCCGACCGGGTGGCCCGAGAAACGCAGATCGTCCTCGTCTCGTCGGGTGCGATCGGCGCGGGGCTGGCCCCGTTGTCGCTCGGCGTGCGCCCGAAGGATTTGGCCACGCAGCAGGCCGCGGCCAGCGTCGGTCAGTTGGCGCTCGCCCACGCTTACGCGGAGTCGTTCGGCCGGTACTCCCTCACCGTGGGGCAGGTGC
Source organism: Saccharomonospora azurea NA-128 (assembly GCF_000231055.2). Taxonomy (GTDB): domain Bacteria; phylum Actinomycetota; class Actinomycetes; order Mycobacteriales; family Pseudonocardiaceae; genus Saccharomonospora; species Saccharomonospora azurea. The sequence goes on from NZ_CM001466.1 coordinate 4,288,216, forward strand.
TGCTGACGTCCAACGACGTGGTGCGTCGCGCCCACTACCGCAATGCGCAGCGGACGTTCTCGCGGCTTCTGGCACTGGGAGCGGTGCCGGTGGTGAACGAGAACGACACGGTGGCCACCGAGGAGATCCGCTTCGGTGACAACGACCGCTTGGCAGCGCTCGTGGCCCATCTCGTCGGTGCCGACGGTCTCGTCCTGCTGTCCGATGTGGACGGCCTGTACGACGGCGATCCGCGCTCGGGCGCGAGCCGCAAGATCACCGAGGTGGCGTCGGAGTCCGACCTCGAGGGTCTGGCCGTCGGACGATCCAGCTCAGGGCTGGGCACGGGCGGCATGATGTCCAAGGTCGCCGCGGCGCGAACGGCGGCCGCGGCGGGGATCCCGGTGTTGATCGCGGCCGCGGAGGAAGCGCCGTCGGCACTGGGCGATGCCGGTGTGGGGACGGCGTTCACCCACGCGTCGAACCGGATGTCGGCCCGCAGGTTCTGGCTCGGGTACGCCGCGGGCTCGCAGGGCAGGTTGGTGCTCGACGACGGAGCCGTGGCGGCGGTGGTGCGTCACCGGCGTTCGTTGCTGGCCGCGGGCATCGTCGGGGTCGACGGCGATTTCCAGGCCGGGGACGTGGTGGAGCTGGTGAACCCGGAGCAATCTGTTGTCGCGCGCGGCGTGGTGGCGTTCGACGTCACCGAACTGCCCGAGTTGATCGGCCGCTCCTCCCATGAGCTCCCGCCCGAACAACGTCGCGAGGTCGTCCACGCCGACGATCTGGTGCCGCTGCGCCGCCGCCGCTGACCGACCCGCCCCCCCGCCCGCGTGTCCGCGAGCTGCGCACGCGTGTCCGCACCTTATGCACGCGTGTCCGCCGTCTGCGTACGCGTGTTCGCGCTTCGCGTCAGTGCTGTCAGCGTTGTCAGTGTTATCAGCGCAACTCCGTACCGCTGGTCTCCGGCAACCGCCAGATCACGAGGAAGGCGACCGCCGCACCCGCGGCGACGTAGTAGAAGAACGCCGTCGACAGTCCCGCCCCGGACAGCGCTGTGATCAGCAGCGGCGCCGTGCCACCGAACACGGCGACGGTGAGGTTGTACCAGGCGCCGATGCCGAGGCCCCGCAACGTGGTGGGGAACAACTCGCTCATGATCGCGGGCGCGATGGACGTCATCGCCGTGTAGAGCCCGAGACCCACGCAGAACACGACGAGCAGGTTCACCAGGCCCGGCCGTACGAGGGACGACAGAGGGACGACCAGGAGCGCGGTGGCCGCCGACCACACCAGTAGTTGCGGCCGGCGACCGATGCGGTCGGACAGCGCGCCCATCGGGTACTGCAGCGCCACGAACAACGCCGTGGCCACGGACAGGGCCAGGAACACGTCGACGGGGTCGGCGCCGCGGGAGTTGACCGCGAACGGCGTCAACGCGCTGAAGAACGTGTAGTAGCACAGCGTGGAGAGCATGCTGAAGCCGACGAGCTGCCCGACGGCCTTCGGGTGGTGTTGCAGGGTGGTCCACAGCGGTCGGCGCATGCGTCGGGCCGCGGGAGCGTTGCTGCGGTACTTCTCCGTCTCCTCCAGCGTGCGGCGCAGCCACAGGGCGACGACTCCGAGGACGCCGCCGAGCAGGAACGGAAGTCGCCAGCCCCACTCCTCGAGTTGCGCCGTGGACAGTGAGCGGGCGAGAACGAATCCGAGGATCGACGCGAGGAGCACCGCCGTGCCCGTGGAGATGTAGAAGAACGAGGAGTACCGGCCGCGTCGATCGGGTGGGGCGACCTCGGCGAGGTAGGCGGAGGCGTTGGACACCTCACCGCCGAGGGACAGGCCCTGCGCGATGCGTGCCAGCAGCAGCATCAGCGGTGCCAGCCAGCCGATCTGGTCGTACGTCGGCGTCACCCCGATCAGCACCGACCCGCCGGCCATGAGCGTGATGGTGAAGATCATGGCGGGTTTGCGTCCGCGCAGGTCGGCGAAGCGGCCGATCAGGATGCCACCGAGCGGCCGGAAGAAGAACGCGAGCGCGTACGTGGCGAACGTGTTGATCTGGGCGAGGTCACCGGGGAAGAACGTGCTCGCGAAGTAGATGCTGAACGTCGCGTAGATGGTCCAGTCGAACCACTCCAGCGCGTTGCCCGCGCTGGCGGCGAACAACGTCCGGACGGGAAGCCGGTGTTGGCGTTCCCGGCTCGCTCCGCCGGTGGCCTCCACGCCCGACTCGACCATGTGTCCTCCCGCCGCTGATCGCGTCCGGTGGTGAACTGTGCCACACGGAACGGGCTCCGGAAAGGGCTTGACCAGCGCGGTGGTTGCATTGCAGGAGCCGCCGGAACCGCCGGTGGCGTGGCGCAACGTCTAAGGTGGGTAGTCATGTCCGCACGCCGGCTCGGGGTCATGGGTGGCACGTTCGACCCCGTCCACAACGGGCACCTCGTCGCCGCGAGCGAGGTGCAGCACCGGTTCGGGCTCGACGAGGTCATCTTCGTGCCCACGGGGCAGCCGTGGCAGAAGGCGAACAGGGCGGTGTCGCGGGCCGAGGACCGCTATCTCATGACGGTCATCGCCACCGCCTCGAACCCGGTGTTCTCCGTCAGCCGGGTCGACATCGACCGCGGGGGACAGACGTACACCGTTGACACGCTGCGTGACCTCCGCGCGGAGTATCCCGATGACGAGCTCTTCTTCATCACGGGCGCCGACGCGTTGGAGCAGATCCTGACGTGGCGTGACGTGGACGAGCTGTTCGATCTCGCGCACTTCATCGGGGTCACTCGCCCGGGTTACCAGCTGCACGACCACCACCTGCCCCAGGGCCGGGTGAGTCTCGTCGAGGTCACCGCGATGGCCATCTCGTCCACGACCTGCCGGGAGCGGGTCCAGCGCGGCGAACCCGTGTGGTACCTCATGCCGGACGGTGTCGTGCGGTACATCGACAAGCGCAAGCTGTACACGCAGCCGCAGTCCTGAACTCGCACGCGCTCGACCTGCGGCGGCGGGTACGCTCGTTCGGCATACGTTCTACTCAGTAAGGAGCACCGTGGTAGCGACGGCCGAAGCTCGAGACCTCGCGACCGCGGCCGCGCGCGCGGCGGCGGACAAGAAGGCCACTGACGTGGTGCTGCTCGACGTCTCGGAGCAGCTGGTGATCACCGACGTCTTCGTGATCGCATCCGCGCCCAACGAGCGGCAGATCGGGGCCATCGTCGACAACATCGAGGAGAAACTGCGTGCCGTGGGCCACAAGCCGGTGCGCAGGGAGGGCGCCAGGGAAGGGCGCTGGGTGCTCCTCGACTTCGTCGACGTCGTGGTGCACGTCCAGCACACCGAGGAGCGCGCGTTCTACGGCCTGGAGCGGTTGTGGAAGGACTGCCCGCGGATCGAGGTCGACGGGTTGGAAGTCCCGACCGACGACGCGGACGGCGACCAGGGAGCGGACGCGTCGTGACGCTGCGCAGGCTCGTGCTGTGGAGGCACGGTGAGACCGACTACAACGCCGCCGGGCGGATGCAGGGCCAGCTCGACTCGGCGTTGACCGAGGTCGGTTGGAACCAGGCCCGCTTCGCGGCGCCTGCGTTGGCCAAGTTCGAGCCGGATCTCGTGATCGCCTCCGATCTGCGTCGGGCGACGGACACGGCCACCGTGCTGACCGACGCGTTCGCGCTGCCGTTGCGGCTGGACAAGCGGCTTCGGGAGACGCATCTCGGCGAGTGGCAGGGGCTCACCGGAGCCGACGTGGACGAGCGGGCCCCGGGCGAACGGAACCGCTGGCGGCTCGACGCGACGTGGGCGCCGCCGGGCGGCGAGTCGCGGCTGGAGGTCGCCGAGCGGGCTCACGAGGTGGTCGCGGACCTCCTGCACGGCGACGACGACGTCGAGACGGTGCTGTTCGCCGCGCACGGCGGGCTGATCCTCGCGTTGACCGCGCGGTTGTTGCGGCTCCCCGTGGCGTTGTGGCCCTCGCTGGGAGGGATCGCCAACTGCCACTGGGTCGAGCTGGAGTACCAGGACGACGTCTGGAGGTTGCGCGCCTACAACGCGGGAATCACGGGGTGACCGGCGCTCGTTCGCCACGGATTCTGGTGTTCGGTGACTCGCTGAGCTTCCACGGTCCCGAAGGGGGCCATCCAGCGGACGACCCGCGTCTGTGGCCGAACATCGCGGCGTCCGCGCTCGGTGGGAGCGCGGAGCTGGTGGCGGGTGCGGGCTGGACGGCGCGCGACGCGTGGTGGGCGATGATCGGTGACCCGAGGGTATGGGCCGAGCTGCACCGCGCCGACGTCGTCGTGCTCGCGGTGGGCAGCATGGACACGCTGCCCTCGCCGTTGCCGACATATCTCCGGACGGGTCTGCGGTATCTCCGCCCCGACCCGCTGCGCCGCGCGACGCGGCGGGCGTACCTCGCGGCGCAACCCGTGCTGTCCGTCGCGTTGCGAGGCCGGCCCTCCGCGTTGCCCACCCGGTTGACCGTGCGTTACCTCGACACGGCGGTCTCGGCGTTGCGCGTGCTGCGACCCGCGCTGCCCGTGGTCGGCTGGCTTCCCTCGGTGCATCGTGCGGCGGCGTACGGCCGGGTGCACACGACCCGCGCCCGTACCGCGGCCGCGATCGCGCGCTGGGCGGCGGCAACCGAGGTGCCGCTGCTCGACGTGCCGGCCCGCGTCGCCGCTCACGTCCTCGGCGGGCACGGCAATCCCGACGGCATGCACTGGGGTTGGCAGGGCCACGAGAGCGTGGGCGTGGGGATGGCGGAGCTGCTCCGCCCGTTCGTCACCCGAGCGGGCGGCGTCGGGTCCGACACCGCCGGATGGGGCCACGTAGGCTGACCGCGTGCCGGTCGCGGTTGTCACGGATTCCACAGCTCACCTGCCCGAGGGCTTCGCCGAGAGGTACGGCATCACCACCGTTCCGTTGCATGTCCTCGTCGATGGGAGCTCGTCGCTCGACGGCGTCGAGTTCGGCCCGGCGGCACTGGCCGACGCGCTCGGTCAACGCAGGATCGTCACCACCTCGCGTCCCACGCCTGCGGCTTTCGCAGCGGCGTATCGGACCGCGTTGGACGCGGGTGCCGACGCGGTCGTGTCGATCCACCTGTCGAAGAAGCTTTCCGGCACGTGGGAGGCGGCGGTGCTCGCGGCCCAGGAGGTGGGGCCGGACCTGGTCCGGGTGGTCGACTCGCGCACGATCGCCATGGGGCTGGGATTCGCCGCGTTGGAGGCCGCCGAGGCGGCCCGGCGCGGTGCGGACGTCGGTGAGGTCGAGGCCGTGGCCGTGGCCGCGGCAGGGGCCACGGAGACGTTCTTCGCGGTGGAGACCCTGGAGTATCTGCGGCGCGGTGGACGCATCGGCTCTGCGGCGGCGTTGCTCGGTACGGCGTTGGCCGTGAAACCGGTGCTGGAGGTGCGCGAGGGCGAAATCCAGGCTTTGGAGAAGGTGCGCACGATGCAGCGTGCCCTGGCTCGGCTGGTGGATCTGGCGGCCGAGGTCGCGGGTACCGACGAGGTCGCGGTCGCCGTGCACCACCTGGCCTCGCCGGATCGCGCCGCTCAACTCGCGACCCGGCTGGACGAGCGTTTACCCGTGTCGACGGGGTGTGTGGTGTCCGAGCTGGGGGCCGTCGTCGGTGCGCACACGGGTCCGGGGGTCGTGGGATTCGTGATCCGGAAGCCGTTGCGTTCGCGGTGACGGGCGGCAACGGTGCCGTCCGCGACTCGAGTTGTCCACAGCACCGGGGTTGTCCACAGGGGCGCGATCGAGGTCTCGCGGGGGCGTCGGCGGTTTTCGTAGCGTCGAATGCGTGTTCGAGCCGACAGCAGATGCTGCTTCCACCAGACTTCGCCGTTCAGTGTCGCGCCGACGGGTCACGGAGGACGACCGTTCCGAGGGCGCTGCCGACGACCGTGTTGCCGACACCGGCGGGGCCGCGCCCCGCGTTCGGCTCGCTCAGTTGGCCGCCGAAGCGCGTGGCCGTGGTGATCCGGCAGGGCACTCGTCGCCGCGTCACTCCTCACCGCCACGCCGGGCCGCCCCGCTCGTCGAGCGGTGGAACGCCGGAGACGGTCGTGTGGCGCCACAGCGTCGGCACACCGCGATCGCCGCTGCCGTCGTCGGTGTCCTGGGCGCCGGGATCGTCACGGCGATGGTGCTCGCCGGAGCACCGGAGCCCGAGCGGGCGCCTCCGCTGCCGGACGTGCGACCCGTGTCGGTGTCGTCGGCTGCGCAGGGCAGCGGCGCGCAGGGATCCGCGAGTGCGACGCCGACCTCCCTGGTCGTCAGCGTCGTGGGCACCGTCGCCGAACCCGGGCTGATCACCGTGGAACCCGGCGCGAGGGTGGCTGACGCCATCGAACTCGCCGGCGGCGCGAGCCGCGACAGCGACCTGCACACCGTGAACCTGGCGCGGAAGGTGTCGGACGGGGAACAGATCTACGTCGGTGTCACACCCCCTCCGGGAGTGAGCGAGGCCGCCACGGGCGGTGATGGTCCGGCACCGTCCACGTCGGACGCCTCGAAGGTCGACCTGAACGCCGCCGACCACGCGATGCTCCAGACACTGCCGGGTGTGGGGGAGGTGACGGCGTCGCGAATCCTCGAATGGCGGGAGACCCATGGTCGTTTCACGTCCGTGGAACAGCTCCGGGAGATCGACGGCATCGGTGAGAAGAGGTTCGCGCGTCTGCGCGAACAGGTCTCCGTCGGGTAAGGGGTACGACGGTGGTTCTCCGCACCACGCACGCGGCGACCGGAACCGTCGCGGGGCGACACGACTGGCGATTGGTTCCGGCCGCCGCGACAGTGTGGGGCGGGTCCGCCCTCGGGCTGCTGTGGGGTTGGTGGGCGAGCCTGCTGTGTGGCATCACCGGCTGCGTCGCCGCGATGGTCCTGTGGCGATGGTGGGTGCCGCGAGACCGCGAGCGCCGCCGCTGGCGATCCGCCGCGGGAGCGTTGGCGGTGTGCGGGGTGCTGACGGCGTGGCTCACCGCCGCACGCCTGCACATCGTCGAGCACGACGGGTTGCGCGTGCAGGCACGCGACGGCGTCGACGTGACGCTGACCGTGGTCGTCGCGCAGCGGCCACGAGCCGTGCATTCCGACGGCTACGGCGGCCGGGCGGGTGGTGCGCGGTCGGTCCTCGTGCCCGTGGACGTCATCGCTGCGGTGTCCGAGGGCGAGCGCATCGACTCGCGGGGCCGGGTGTTGCTGATCGGCCCCACGGAGGACCTGTCCGGGGTCGTCGTGGGGCAGCGGGTGACGGTGCGCGCGACGCTGGCGCCCTTCCGGCCGCACGAGATGACCGTGGCGGTCGGGTACGTACGCGGTCCACCGGACGCGGAGGGGGAGGCGCCCTGGTGGCAGCGGTCGACCGAGTCGTTACGGCTGGCGTTCCGGGAGGTCGCCGGAGTGCTGGACGAGGAGTCGGCGGGCCTGCTTCCGGGCCTGGTGGTGGGCGACACCAGTGAGTTGCCGAGCCGGGTCGAGCAGGAGTTCCTCGATGCCGGGATGTCCCATCTGACCGCGGTTTCCGGGTCCAACGTGGCCATTGTGTGTGGAGCGGTTCTCCTCCTCGCCCGGGCGTTCCGATGTGGACCGAGATCCTCGGCGGTGCTTGCTGCGGTGGCTCTGGTCGGCTTCGTGGCGATCGTCGGCTACGAGCCCAGCGTTCTGCGTGCGGGTGTGATGGGGGCAGTGGGGTTGCTCGCCCTCGTGCTCGGGCGGCGCGGATCGGCTCTGCCCGCGTTGGCCGTGGCCGTGTGCGTGCTCGGGATTCTCGACCCCGAGATGGCCGTCAGCATGGGATTCGTTTTGTCGGTGGTGGCGACGGCGGGGTTGGTTCTGGTGGCACCGCGGTGGTCACGGGCGTTGTCGAGGCGAGGGTTTCCGCGGGTCGCGGCCGATGCCCTCGTGGTGCCGACGGTGGCGTTCCTCGCGACCGCACCGGTCATCGCCGGAATGGCGGGTGAGGTGAGCCTGGTGTCGATCGTGGCGAACCTGCTGGCGGCTCCGGTGGTGGCTCCGGTCACCGTGCTGGGAGCTGTGGCGGCCGTTCTCGGACCCTGGTGGCGTGATGCCGCGGTACTCGTGGTGCAGGTGGCCGGTCCGGGGGTCGACTGGCTCGTGCTCGTCGCGCGGCACGCGGCGGGCACACCCGGGGCGGTGCTGAGCTGGCCCGCCGGCTGGTGGGGCGCCCTCCTCGCGGCACTCGTGGTGGTGGTGCTCGTCGGCGGGTTGCGATATCGGCGCACGAGGTCGGTCGTGGCGGTGCTCGTCGTGCTGGTCTTGGTGGTCACCGTGCCGACGAGGCTCTTCAGGCCCGGGTGGCCGCCTGACGGCTGGGCGCTGGTCGCGTGTGATGTGGGGCAGGGGGACGCGTTCGTCCTCGCCACCGGTGAACCGGGGCGGGCCGTCGTCGTGGACACCGGGCCCGACCCGCTGGTGGTCGACCGGTGCCTGGAACGCCTCGACGTCGAGCGGGTCCCGCTGGTGGTGTTGAGCCATCTGCATGCCGACCATGTCGGTGGGCTGACCTCGGTGTTTGACGGGCGTGCCGTCGGAGCGGTGGCAGTGGGGCCGGGACGCAGCCCGCGGTGGGCGTGGGACGACGTCGTGGACACGGCTGCCGCACGCGGTGTGCCCGTGGTCGAACTGGCGGCGGGCGATCGGCTCACGTGGAGCGCACTGCGTCTCGACGTGCTGGCGCCGGACGCTCCCGGAGAGGTGACCGTCGCCGCTGCCGACGACGTCGACGGCAGCGAGGTCAACAACGCGTCGGTGGTGCTGCGAGCGACGACGGCGGTGGGGCGGGTCCTGCTGACCGGAGACGTGGAACTGGAGGCGCAGGCGAGCCTCCTCGCGTCGGGGGAGGATCTCAGGGCGGAGATTCTCAAGGTGCCGCACCACGGGAGCCGGTACACGCTGCGGGAATTCCTCAGCGCCGCGGCGCCCCGCATCGCCATCGCCAGCGTGGGGCCGGACAACTCGTACGGTCACCCGAGCCCGATGATTCTCCGAGTGCTTCGGAGTGGTGGAGCGCTCGTGGCACGCACCGACACCGACGGCGACACGGCCGTCGTGCTGGACGAGGGACATCCCGCCGTGGTGAGGCGGGGCCCGGAACCGAGGCGACGGTCCCCGGGCCCCGCGGTCACACTCAGGCGTCCAGCGCGGACTGCACGGCCTCCACCGACGGCCGCACGGTGGCCTTCGGGCCGACCCGGTCACCGAGCGCGTCGAGCGTCTTCAACCCGTCGCCCGTGATCAGCAGGACCGTTTCGGCGTCCGGGTCGAGCTGGCCGGACTCGATGAGCTTCTTCGCCGTGGCCACCGTGACGCCGCCCGCCGTCTCGGTGAAGATGCCTTCGGTGCGCGCCAGCAGTCGGATGCCGTCGACCACCTCGTCGTCGCTGACGTCCTCGATGGCTCCACCCGTACGTCGCACGGTGTCGAGAACGTAGGGTCCGTCGGCGGGATTGCCGATCGCGAGCGAACGGGCGATGGTGTCGGGCCGCACCGGCCGCACCACATCGTGTCCGTCGCGGAACGCCGCGGACACCGGTGAACAGCCGGACGCCTGGGCACCGAACACGCGGTACGGGCTCGCCTCCACCAGATCCAGCTGTGCGAGCTCCTGGAAACCCTTGTCCACTTTGGTGAGCTGGGAACCCGAGGCGATCGGAACGACGACCTGCTCCGGGATCCGCCAGCCGAGCTGCTCGGCGACTTCGAAGGCGAGGGTCTTGGACCCCTCCGAGTAGTAGGGGCGCACGTTGACGTTGACGAACGCCCAGTTCTCGTGTTCCGCGGCCAGTTCGGTGGCAAGCCGGTTGACGTCGTCGTAGTTGCCGTCCACCGCGATCAGGGCGCCGTCGTACACCGCCGTGGTGAGCACCTTCGCCCGCTCCAACGACGAGGGGATCAGCACCACGGACTGCCACCCCGCCCGGGCGGCCGCCGCGGCGACGGCGTTGGCCAGGTTCCCCGTGGACGGGCAGGCGAGAGTGTCGAAACCGAACTCGCGCGCCGCGGCCAAAGCCACGGCCACGACCCGATCCTTGAACGAATGTGTGGGGTTGCCGGTGTCGTCCTTGATCCACAAACGACGGACGCCGAGTTCCTTCGCGAGTCGGTCCGCGCGCACCAGCCGCGTGCAACCCGGCTCGGTGTTCGGGATCTCCTCGACGTTCGACGGGACGGGCAGCAGCTTCTTGTACCGCCAGATGTTGCGCGGACCCGACTCGATGTCCTCGCGGCGCACGCGCCCGAAGTCGTAGGCGACTTCCAGAGGCGAGAAGTCGTGCTGGGAGACGAACTCCGGAGCCAGCGGCTGACGGTGGCCCTCTTCCTTCGACACCAGTTCCACGGCGGGGCCGAGCTCGACGGTGCGGCGGGAGGGCGTGGGCACAACAGCAGTCATCGCGAGGTCCTTCCTCATCTTTCCCGCTGACGCGGGACGGAATTGGCACCGTTGTCGTCAGCTACCTCGCGGAATCCGAGATGACAGGCTGACGCCGGTTGCCGGGGCTTCAACGGGCCGGTCCCTCTGCCCCCTCTGGATGAGCTATTCACTTGTGATCGCCTCGGCGGTCCGAAACGACGACACAGAGCGTACGACATGCCCCCCGCCGCACGCCATGCCCCGGTGCCTCCGGGTGCTCGTGGCAGGATCGAGGCGTGAGTCGTCCAGCCACCACGCCGCCACCGCTGCACCTCGTGCTCGGTGAGGAAGAACTGCTCGTCGAACGGGCTGTGCGGGAAGCGCTCGACACCGCACGCCTCGCCGACCCGACGGCCGACGCCACCCGGATCCGTGTGAGCGACCTCACGCCTCCGCAGTTCGTCGAGCTGGTGAGTCCGTCGCTGTTCAGTGAGGGCCGGGTCGTCGTGCTCGACGCCGCGCAGGACATCAATCAGGAGAACGCCGACGCCGTCCTGTCGTACATCGCCGACCCCGCCGACGGCATCGTGCTCGTCGTGGTGCACAGCGGAGGTGGGCGGAGCAAGGCCGCGAAGGCGCTGCCGGCGGCGCTACGCAAGGCCGGTGCGGTCGTCACGGAATGCGCGAAGATCACCAAGCCCGCCGAGCGGGAGTCGTTCGTCCGCAACGAGGTGCGCCGCGCCGGGGGACGGATCGACGCCGCCGGAGTGGTGGCGCTCGTCGATGCCGTGGGCGCGGACCTGCGCGAGTTGGCGTCGGCGGCGGCGCAGCTCGTGGCCGACTCGGGCGGCTCGATCGACGAGGAGGCCGTGCGCCGCTACCACCGGGGCCGCGCCGAGGTGACGGGTTTTCAGGTCGCCGAGAAGGCGGTCGCCGGCGACCGCGCGGCGGCGCTGGAGTCGCTGCGGTGGGCGCAGCAGATCGGGGTCGCCCACGTCCTCGTGGCGGACGCCCTCGCCGATGCGGTGCGCACGATCGCCCGGGTCTCGGCGGCCGGTCGGGGCAACCCGAACCAGATGGCGGGTCAGCTGGGCATGCCCCCGTGGAAGATCCGGAAGGCGCAGGGCCAGTCGAAGGGCTGGAGTTCCGCGGGCCTCGCGGCGGCCATGCGGGTGGCAGCGCGCGTGAACGCCGAGGTCAAGGGCGCCGCCGCCGACCCGGAGTACGCCCTCGAACGCGCCGTGCTCGACATCGTGGCGGCCCGCAAACAGCGGTGACGCACATGCGAAAACCCCCGGGCGGACGTCCGCACCGGGGGTTTCTCATGCTCACGACCTGACCGGTCGCTCAGAGCTTGTTGACGCGCACCGCCATCGCCGACTTCTTGTTGGCGGCCTGGTTCTTGTGGATGACGCCCTTGGTCACGGCCTTGTCGAGCTTGCGCGCGGCCTCGCGCTGCAGCTCCACGGCCTTGGCCTTGTCGCCGGCGTCGGCGGCCTCGCGGAACTTGCGCACGGCGGTCTTCACCGCGGACTTGACCGACTGGTTGCGCACGCGCGCCTTCTCGTTGGTCTTGATGCGCTTGATCTGGGACTTGATGTTGGCCACGAGGGCGCTCCTTCGTCTCCTTGGCGGTTGGCGTCGCCGCGCTGTCACGGCCCCGGTTCTCGCGATCCGGGTTTCCTCCCCTGCGGAATGCCGCACGGCAACAGTCCCACAGCCTAGCAACGTCGTCGCGGCCGCGAACGGCACGCCCCGGCGACCCGGTCGTGAGACGGTGGAACGCATGGACGTGCTGAGCAGCCGCATTCTGCTGAACCCGAAGGACCCGGCCGTCACGACGGCGTTCTACCGCGACATCCTCGGTCTGGCGATCTACCGGGAGTTCCCCGGCGGCACGGTGTTCTTCCTCGGCGGAGGATTCCTGGAGATCGTCGGCCGCAGCGAGTCCGGGCCCGCGGAGAACGTGTCCCTGTGGCTCCAGGTCCGCGACCTCGACGCCGTCGCGGCCGAACTTCGCGGCAAGGGCGTCGTGCTCGACCGCGAACCGCGCCGCGAGCCGTGGGGTCTCGACGAAGCGTGGCTGTCGGACCCCGACGGGACGCGGATCGTGCTGGTGGAGATCCCGGCCGACCATCCTCTGCGGGTCGACGTACGCACGCCGTGACGGCGGCCGGCGCTCAGCCGGCCCGCCACGCCCGAAGTTGCACGGCCCGGCCGGCGAGCAGGCTCGGAGGCTGCCACACCCACGTCTGCACGTCGGTGAAGCCGGCCGCCTCCAGTTCCTTCGCCAGCTGGTGGCGGTCGACGGGAAGCCACTTCTCGTGTGCGGAGAGCACCATGCGGCCGCCGGGGCGCAGCACCCGGTGCAGTTCGGCGAACGCCGCCGCCCTGTCCTCCCACAGATGGAGGTTGTTGACGCCGAGGACGACGTCCACCGACTCGTCGTCGGCACCGGTCCGCGCGGCGGTGGCGTGCCGCAGGACGACGGTGCCCGCCTCGACGGCCTCGGAACACCGCTGGGCGCACAGTTCGAGCATCTCGTGTGACGGGTCGACGCCGATCACCTGGCGCGCGTGTTCGGCGGCCGCCGCAAGGCCGACTCCCGGTCCGGGGCCGACGACCAGTACGGATTCCTCCGCCGTGGGCTTCGCGACGGCCACGACATGGTGTTCGGTGGCCGCGTTGCCCCGGGCCATCACCACTCCGCCGAGACGGCCGAGCGGGCCGCGCGGATGTCCGAAGGCGCGGTCGAGTACCTGTCCGAGAGAGCTCATACTCCGAGGTCAGCACGAAAGCGCCGCACGCGCATCGGGGATCACCCGGGGATTGAAGCGAGGCGTGGCATGGGAACATAGGGCTGACCAGCCACGAATGACCCCGAGGTACGAGTGACACAGCCACGCCCGTCAGCCGACGCCACGTTCACACCGCCGGAGTTCATCCGCAACTTCTGCATCATCGCCCACATCGACCACGGCAAGTCCACCCTGGCCGACCGCATGCTGCAGCTCACCGGTGTGGTCGAGGAGCGCACGATGCGGGCCCAGTACCTCGACCGCATGGACATCGAGCGGGAACGGGGCATCACGATCAAGGCGCAGAACGTGCGCCTGCCGTGGCGGCACGAGGGGCAGGACCACGTGCTGCATCTGATCGACACCCCGGGCCACGTCGACTTCACCTACGAGGTCTCCCGCGCCCTGGAGGCGTGCGAGGGTGCGATTCTGCTGGTCGACGCGGCGCAGGGCATCGAGGCGCAGACGCTCGCGAACCTGTACCTGGCTCTCGACAAGGACCTCCACATCATCCCGGTCCTCAACAAGATCGACCTGCCCGCGGCGGATCCGGAGAAGTACGCCGCCGAGCTCGCGGGCATCATCGGGTGCGATCCCAGCGACGTGCTGCGGGTGTCGGCCAAGACGGGCGAGGGCGTGCGCGAGCTGCTCGACCAGGTCGTCACGCAGGTACCGGCCCCGACGGGGGACAGCGAGGCTCCTCCGCGGGCGTTGATCTTCGACTCCGTGTACGACACCTACCGTGGCGTGGTCACCTACATCAGGGTCGTGGACGGCAAGATCACGCCGCGCGAGCGCATCAAGATGATGTCCACGGGTGCCACGCACGAGCTGCTCGAGGTCGGCATCATCTCTCCGGAGCCGAAGGCGTGCGAGGGGCTCGGGGTCGGTGAGGTCGGCTACCTCATCACCGGTGTCAAGGACGTCCGGCAGTCGAAGGTCGGCGACACGGTGACCTCGGAGCGCAAGGGAGCTCCGGAGCCGCTGGCCGGCTACCGCGAGCCTGTGCCGATGGTGTTCTCGGGGTTGTATCCCCTCGACGGCTCCGACTACCCCGATCTGCGTGAGGCGCTCGACAAGCTGCAGTTGAACGACGCCGCGCTGAGCTACGAGCCCGAGACGTCGGTGGCGCTGGGCTTCGGGTTCCGCTGCGGGTTCCTCGGGCTGCTGCACCTGGAGATCACCAGGGCGAGGCTCGAACGCGAGTTCGGGCTCGAACTGATCGCCACCGCGCCGAACGTCGTCTACCAGGTGTTCATGGAGGACGGCACCGAGCACATCGTCACCAACCCGTCGGACTGGCCGACCGGCGGCAAGATCGCGGAGGTGCGCGAGCCGGTCAGCAAGGTGACCGTGATCGCTCCCTCGGAGTTCATCGGCGCGATCATGGAACTGTGCCAGGGCAAGCGCGGTCAGCTGCTCGGCATGGACTACCTGTCGGAGGACCGCGTCGAGCTGCGCTACAAGCTGCCGCTCGCAGAGATCATCTTCGACTTCTTCGACGCGCTGAAGTCGCGCACGCGCGGATACGCCTCGCTCGACTACGAGGAGGCGGGCGACCAGGCGTCCGACCTGGTCAAGGTGGACATCCTGCTGCAGGGCGAACCGGTGGACGCGTTCTCGGCGATCGTCCACAAGGACGCGGCCTACAGCTACGGCAACCGGATGGCCACCCGGCTGCGCGAGCTGATCCCGCGGCAGCAGTTCGAGGTGCCGATCCAGGCCGCCATCGGTTCGCGCATCATCGCCCGCGAGACGATCCGGGCGATCCGCAAGGACGTCCTCGCCAAGTGCTACGGCGGTGACATCTCGCGGAAGCGCAAGCTGCTGGAGAAGCAGAAGGAAGGCAAGAAGCGGATGAAGACGGTCGGCCGCGTCGAGGTGCCGCAGGAGGCCTTCGTGGCGGCGCTGTCGACCGGCGACGGTGACAAGGGCGACAAGACCGACAAGGGCAAGGGCAAGGGCAAGAAGTAGGCCGGTTTCCGGCTGGTCCACACCTGTGCTCGGCGTTCCCGCGCGAGAACCGGTGGGCGCGTCACGGGGGCTTCGGGCCTCTTCGTACGCTGGTGCCATGTTCGACAGCCTGCGCGTGCCCGTGATCGCCGCGCCCATGGCCGGTGGCCCCTCCACGCCCGAACTCGTCGCCGCGATGGGACGGGCGGGAGCCTTCGGATACCTGGCCGGTGGGTACCTCACCGCCGCGAGCCTGGCCGAGCAGATCGCCACCGTCCGTCGCCTGTCGGACGCCGCGTTCGGGGTGAACCTCTTCGTCCCCGGCATCCGATCCATTGTGGACTTGAGCGGGTACGTCGAGCGGGTGGGCCGCGAGGCCGAGCGGTACGGGACACAGGCCGGCGAACCCCGCTGGGACGACGACGGCTACTCGGCCAAGCTCGATCTCCTCGTCGAGTCGCGCGTGCCCGTGGTGTCGTTCACCTTCGGTGTGCCCTCCGACTCGGACGTCGACCGGTTGCACGAGGTGGGCACCACGGTGGTGGTCACGGTCACGTCCCCGGAGGAGGCTCGCGAGGCCACCGAGGTGGGCGCCGACGCGCTGTGCGTGCAGGGTTTCGAGGCGGGTGGCCACCGGAGTGTGTTCCACGACGACCCCGACGACCCGTGCGGGGGGCCGCTGTACGGGCTGCTGGCCGGACTGCGCCTGTGCTCCGCGGTCACCGACCTGCCCCTGGTGGCCGCGGGCGGGATCGTGCGGGGAGCCGACGTCGCCGCCGTGCTGACGGCGGGAGCGGTGGCCGCGCAGCTGGGCACCGCGTTCCTCCGCGCCGACGAGGCGGGCACGAACGCCGTGCAGCGCAAAGCTCTCGACGACGGTGGCCGTCCCACCGCGGTGACGCGTGCGTTCAGCGGTCGCCCGGCGCGGGGCCTGGTCAACCGGTTCCTGCGCGAGCACACCGACCACGCGCCCGCCGCTTACCCGCAACTGCACCGGCTGACCAAGCCCGTGCGGGCGGCCTCCGGCCAGGCGGGCGATCCCGAGGCCATGTCGCTGTGGGCGGGCCAGACGTACTCGCTGGCCGGCGGCGGCGCGGCAGACGAGATCGTCCACACGCTGTGGGACGAGGCGCGCGAGGCGCTGCGGCGGGCGACCCGCCGGTTCGAGTAGGGCTGGGCCGCAACGAGTCGGCACGCGACGCGGCGGAGCCGGGCGGAGCCGCTCGCCGCGTCGCGCCTGTCCCGTCAGCGGGTGAAAACGATCTTGCCCGCGGTGCGGCCCTCGAGCATGTCGGAGAAACCGGTGGCGGCCTCGCTCATCGGCAGTTCGGCGCCGATCTGCGGGCGGATCCCGGTGAGGTCGACGTAGGAGAGCAGATCCGCCAGTTCGTCGCGGGTGCCCATCGTCGAGCCGACCACGCGCAGCTGCAGGAAGAACACACGCTGAAGGTCGGCGCTCGGGTCCGGTCCGCTCGTTGCGCCCGAGACCACGACGATCCCACCGGGCTTCAGCGACTTCAGGGAGTGGCCCCACGTGGCCTTGCCCACCGTCTCGAACACGGCGTCCACCCGCTCCGGCAGCCGGGCACCCGGTTCGAAGGTCGCGTGAGCGCCGAGCTGCTCGGCCAGCGCACGCTTCTCCTCGGTCCGGCCGGTGACCCACACCCGGATCCCGGCGGCCCTGCCGAGCTGGACGAGCGCGGTGGACACGCCGCCGGACGCGCCCTGCACCAGCATCGTCTGTCCCGGACGCAGTCCGGACTTGACGAACAACATGCGGTAGGCGGTCAGCCACGCCGTGCCCATCGTGGCGGCTTCCGCGAAGGACAGCCCCGCGGGCTTCGGCAGCACGTTGCGGGCGGGCACCACCACACTGTCGGCGAACGTGCCCTGGTACTTCTCCGTCAGCAGGGTGCGCTTCGGGTCGAGGGTGTCGTCCCCGCGCCAGGCCGGGTCGTTGACGACGGAGTGCAGCACCACCTCGGTGCCGTCGTCCAGCACCCCCGCCCCGTCGCATCCGAGGATCATCGGGAACTGATCCGGCTTGATGCCGACACCCCGCAGAGTCCAGATGTCGTGCATGTTGAGGCTGGCCGCGCGCACCGACACCCGCACCCAACCGTCGGGCACCTCGGGGTCGGGCCTCTCACCCACGACGAGCGAGGACAGCGGATCGTCGGCGTTCGGTTCTTTGGCGTAGACGGCGAACATGGCGCCAACCTACCTGGCGTAGGCTCGTCAGCGTGTTCGACGGAGTGGCCCGCTGGTGGGACGGCTTCGAGCTGTGGCTCGCTCAGCAGTGGTTCCCGATTCAGTTCGTGCTGGTGGCCGCCGTGCTCCTTCCGCTCAGCGTCGGGATGGCGTGGGTGATTCACCGCGGAGTGGACGTGGTGGCCGACCGGCTCGGTGGCCTGCGCAGAACGTCGTCGTCGGCGGAAGGGTCGGGCAACGACGGTGGAAAGGGGAGCTCCGATGCTGTCTCGTAGGCGCATCAGGATCGCCCTCGTCGCGCTCCTTGTGCTGGCGCTCGTGGGGTGGTTCGCGCAACAGGCCTTCGGGGTTGGAAATGTGGCCCCCATCGGCGGTAGCCTGCCGGGCGCGGTACCGATAACCGGGGACGTGCCGACGTGCGAGGTCCTCGCGGTTCCGCAACCGGACGGTGCGATCCTCGGCACAAGGGAGACGTTGGTGGTGCAGACATCAGCCGGTCACTGCGAGGTGGAAAACCTGCAGCACGTCACGGTGGACATGCCGTGATGACCGTCAAACCCAAGCTCGACTCGAAGACGCTCGCTGATCAGGCACGCGCCCGCGGTGCGTACCCCCATGTGGTGGACACGGCGGCGTACGCCGACCGCGGGAGCACGCTCGACGCCATCGCGTCGGCGCTGTCACTGCCCGAGCACTTCGGGCGCAACCTCGACACGTTGTACGACGGGTTGACCGACCTGTCGTGGCTGCCGCCGGGCGAGCACGTGCTGATCTGGCGGGCCTCCGAGGTCCTGAAGCAATCCGATCCCCGGTCGTACCTCGCGGTGCACGGGGTGCTGTCGGACGCCCAGCGGGCGCTCACGCCCCGGCACGGGCGGCGGGACGGGCGTCGTCTGACCGTCGTCCTCGCCGACTGAACCGGGTCTCGGGTCCACCGTCGTCCCTGGGTTCTGCCGACGGGCGTCGGGTGGACCCGAGACTCTCGCGTCAGGAGCCCTCGGGCACCCAGTTCGGGGCGCGCTTCTCGCCGAACGCGGCGATGCCCTCCTGGCCCTCCTCACTGGCGAAGAACCCGGCGGACAGCTGCTGCATCCGCTCGAAGGTCTCGCTCATCGTGAGCGCCGTGTCACCCTGCAGCAGTTCCTTCGTGGCGGCTAGCGCCTTCGGGCCGCCCCGGACGAGCGAGGCGACGTAGCCGTCGACGGCGGCGTCGAGTTCGACGGCGGGCACCGCGGCGTTGAGGAGACCGATCCGGGCGGCGCGCTCGGCGTCGAACACCTCGCCCGTGAGGAACAGCTCGTGCGCGGCGCGGGCCGTGAGCCGGGGCAGCACGGTCACCGAGATGACGGCCGGGACGACGCCCAGCCGGACCTCGGTGAAGGCGAACGTGGCGGTGTCCGCCGCGACCGCGATGTCGGCGGCGGCGACGATGCCCACACCGCCCGCGCGGGCCGGACCGGCGAGCTTGGCCACGACCGGCTTGGGGCTCGTCCACAGGCGGTGAAGCAGCGCCGGGAACTCGTTGACGCCCTGCTGGTCCGCTCCGGCGCCCCTGGCTTCCTTGAGGTCCATGCCCGCGCAGAACACCGGCCCGGTGTGGTCGAGCACGACGACCCGCACGGCGTCGTCGCCGAGAGCCCGGTCGAGGTGGTCGCTGAGCTCCGAGCGGAGTTGGGCGGAGAGGGCGTTGCGGTTGTGCGGGGAGTCGAGAGTGATCGTGGCGACTCCCGCCGCGGTGGTGTAGTGCACCAGTTCGTCAGCCATGGTCCACACCTTGGCACAAGCCGCCGGCTCCCCGATGCGTCGTGTCCGCGCCTCACGCACGCGTGTCCGCACTCTGCGCACGCGTGTCCGCGCCTCACGCACGCGTGTTCGCGGTTCCCCGACGCACGCTGCCCCGAAGGGGACCGTCGTTCGTCCCGAACGTCGATGCTGTCAGCGCGTGGGTGACGTCGCCTTCCGCGGTGGCGCGCTCTTCCACACGACAGCGTCGAGGTCGCGTCGGTGTCGTGTTCCGTTGGGGCAGTGGTGCCGAAGTACGGACACGCGTTCGGGAAGTGCGGACACGCGTGCGCAGGACGCGGACACGCGTTCGGGAAGTGCGGACACGCGTGCGCAGGACGCGGACACGGTGTCGTCAGGCCGTGCGGCGCTCCGGATGCCGCGTCCGGTGGGGCGTCCTGGTTGTGAGGGCTTCGGTGTAGCGGCGCAGGACGACCTCGGCGACCCGGACGTCGGCGCCGAGGGGGCGGGCCACGGGTACCTCCGCGTCCACCTGCCCCGTCAGCCGCGCCACGCGGTCGGGCAGGAGGCCCGGGGCGAGGAACCACGAGGCCACGGCGAACCGCCGGGCACCGCGGGCGCGCAGCGCGGCCAGAGCCGACGCCACGTCGGGCCGGGTCGCCGTGGCGAACGCCGCGATCGTCGGGACGCCGTGCCGTTCCTGCCAGGAGCGGGCGAGCGCGTGGACGGCCTCGTTGGCCGGAGCGTGCGACGACCCCACCGCCGCGAGTACGAGCCCCAGGCCCGCAGCGTCGACGTCCACACCGGTGTCGGCGACGCGGTCCAGCGCCACGGCCTGCAGCGCCGGGTCGGTACCGAGGACGTCGGCGACGGTGACCTCCAGCCGCGGCAGCCGCGCGGTGACGTCCGCGACGAGCCCGGGGAGGTCGACCCGGGCGTGGTAGGCACTGCCCAGCAGCAGGGGCACCACCACGACGTGGCGGTGCCCCTCGCCGTGGAGGTCGGTGAGCAGGTCGTCGACCCGTGGTTCCGACAGGTCGAGGAACGACACCCGCACGTCGACGTCGCTGTCGAGCCTGCGCAGGACCGCGGCGAGGTCGCGCACGGTCGCCGCGGAACGGGCGTCGCGGCTGCCGTGCGCCACCACGGCGAGGACGGGTCGCGGGCTCATGCGCGCTGCAACACGCCGAAGCGTTCGCCCACGAGGCCGGCGGCGAGGGTGTCGCCGTCCGCGGGATCGATCACCAGGAACGCGCCCGTGCGCGGACTGTCGGAGTAGTCGTCGACGGGCAGCGGCTCCGACGAGCGCAGGGTGACGGATCCGATCTCGTTCAGCCCCAGGGTGTCGGGAGCGGCGACCGTGGAAAGGGTCTGCTCGTCGAACCGGGAGCCCAGCTCCTGCACCAGTGCCTGCACCGTGCGGGTGCCGTGCTTGACGAGCACCCTGGCGCCCGGCGTCAACGGCTTGGGCGACAGCCAGCACAGGGTCGCGGTGAACTCGTCGGTCACGGTCGGTGCCGCCGACGCCGCCGCGATCAGGTCTCCGCGTGCGATGTCGATGTCGTCGGTGAGCAGCACCGTCACGGACGTGCCCGCGCCCGCCTCGTCGAGCGGACCGTCCGCGGTGTCGATGCGCTCGACCGTGCTGCGCAGCCCCGCGGGCAGGACCACGACCTCGTCTCCGGGCCGGACGGTGCCCGCGGCGATCTGCCCGGCGTATCCGCGGTAGTCGGGGTGCTCCGGAGTGCGCGGCCGGATGACGTACTGGACCGGGAAGCGGAACGCCGCCTCGTGCGGGTTCGGTGCGACGGGCACGGTCTCCAGGTGTTCCAGCAGTGTGGGGCCCTGGTACCAGGGGGTGTGCTCCGACCGGGTGGCGACGTTGTCGCCGTGCAGTGCCGACACCGGGATGGTCAGCACCGTGTCGTCGGTGTAGCCGAGGGAGGTGGCGTGGCCGGTGAACTCCTTGGCGATGACCGAGAACGCCGCCTCGTCGTGGTCGATCAGGTCGATCTTGTTGACGGCGAGCACCAGCCGCGGCACGCCGAGCAGAGCCAGGACGGCGGCGTGGCGCCGGGTCTGCTCCACCACGCCCTTGCGGGCGTCCACGAGCAGGACGGCGAGCTGCGCGGTCGAGGCGCCGGTGACGGTGTTGCGCGTGTACTGCACGTGCCCCGGCGTGTCCGCGAGCACGAAACTCCGTTGCGGCGTCGCGAAGTACCGGTACGCGACGTCGATCGTGATGCCCTGCTCGCGCTCGGACCGCAGACCGTCCACGAGCAGCGAAAGATCCGGTGTGGACAGACCTTTGTCGACACTCGCGCGCTGCACGGCGTCGAGCTGGTCGGCGAGTACCGACTTGGTGTCGTAGAGCAGCCGGCCCACGAGGGTCGACTTGCCGTCGTCCACGCTGCCCGCCGTGGCCAACCTCAGCAGACTCGACATCAGAAGTACCCCTCCCGCTTGCGGTCCTCCATGGCGGCTTCCGAGAGCCGGTCGTCGGCCCTCGTGGCCCCGCGCTCGGTGAGCCTGCTGGCCTGGACCTCCGCGATCACCTGCTCGACGGTTGTGGCCGTGGACTCCACGGCACCGGTGCACGAGCCGTCGCCGACGGTGCGGTAGCGCACCATGAGCTCCTGGACGTCCTCGCCGTCGCGGGGGCCGCCCCACGGGCCGTCCGTGAGCCACATGCCGTCGCGGCGGAACACCCTGCGCTTGTGCGCGTAGTAGATCGACGGCAGCTCGACGTTCTCGCGGGCGATGTAGTTCCACACGTCGGCTTCGGTCCAGTTGGACAGGGGGAAGACGCGCACGTGCTCGCCGGGGCGGTGCCTGCCGTTGTAGAGGTTCCACAGCTCCGGCCGCTGGCGCCGCGGGTCCCACTGGCCGAACGCGTTGCGGAGGCTGAAGATGCGCTCCTTGGCGCGGGCGCGTTCCTCGTCGCGCCTGCCGCCGCCGAACACGGCGTCGAAGCGGTGTTCGGTGATGGTGTCGAGCAGCGGTTGCGTCTGCAGCGGGTTGCGGGTGCCGTCGGGGCGTTCCTGGAGGCGACCGTCGTCGATCCAGTCCTGGACCTTCGCGACGACGAGCCGAAGCCCGTACTTCTCCACCACGTGGTCGCGGAACCGGATGACCTCGTCGAAGTTGTGGCCGGTGTCGACGTGGAGGAGGGGGAACGGCACCGGTGCGGGCCAGAACGCCTTGATCGCGAGGTGCAGCAGCAGCGTGGAGTCCTTGCCTCCGGAGAACAGGATCACCGGCCGGTCGAACTCGCCTGCGACTTCGCGGAAGACGTGCACCGCCTCCGACTCGAGGGCGGCGAGGTTGTCCCGCGCCGCGTCCGTCGCGGTCTGCGCAGTCGTCATGAAATCCTTTCCCTTGGCGTCGAACGGAAGGCGGCGGACGTGTCAGGCGTGCAGGCCGCACTCGGTCTTCGAGGTCCCGGCCCACCGGCCACTGCGCGGATCGGCACCGGGGGCCACCTTCGCGGTGCAGGGGGCGCAGCCGATCGACAGGTATCCCTCCCCGACGAGCGGGTTCTGCAGGATGCCGTTGCGGTGCAGGTAGTCGTCGAACTCCTCGTCCGTCCAGGCGGCGATGGGGTTGACCTTGACGAGGCCGTTGCGCTCGTCCCACGTGACGATCGGCGTGTTCGCGCGCGTCGGCGCGTCCACGCGGCGCACACCGGTGATCCAGCACGAGTACGTCGCCAGGGTGCGCTGGAGCGGGATGACCTTCCGCAGGTGGCAGCACCGGTTGGGGTCGCGTTCGTGGAGTTTCGGGCCATACTCGGCGTCCTGTTCCGCGACGGTCTGGTCGGGCAGGGCGTCGACGATGCGGACGTCCGGGTAGACGGTGGCGACCGCGTCCCGGACCCCGATCGTCTCAGCGAAGTGGTAGCCGGTGTCGAGGAAGAGCACGTCGATGTCGGGTTTGACCTTCGCGGCGAGGTCGATGAGCACGGCGTCCTGCATGTTCGACGCGACGATGAGGTCGTCGCCGAACCGCTCCACCGCCCACCGCAGTGCCTCGTCGGCGTCGGCCTCGGCCAATCTCTCGGCCGCCTCGGCCGCCACCGTCCTGAGTTCGTCTCGCGAAGCCGCTGCGGTCATCGACTTACCTCCGGTATCCGCAAACCGACGAATTGCACCGAGAAGACCCGCCGGCAGGCGGCACACAGCCAGGCCGTGCCGTCCTCCGGCCGAAGATCCTCGTCGCCACAGTACGGACAATGGAACGGTGTGGCACGCGTGGGCGTGGTCGGCTCGCTCATACCAGCAGCGCTTCCTCGGCGCGGGCGACCCACTGGGCGAACCGTTCGCCGTCCTCGCGGTGGGCGACGTAGTTGCGCACGACCCGTTCCACGTAGTCCGTCAACTCGGCGGCGGTGACTTTGTGCCTCCGGAGTTTACGGCCGAAACCGGCGTCCAGACCGAGGCCGCCGCCGAGGTGCACCTGGAAGCCCTCGACCTGCTTGCCCTCGGCGTCGGTGACGATCTGTCCCTTCAGTCCGATGTCGGCGACTTGGATGCGCGCGCACGAGTTGGGGCAGCCGTTGAGGTGCACGCTCACGGGGTGGTCGAGACCGGACTGGATGTCGGCCAACCGCCGTTCGAGGTCCTCCACCAGCCGGGCCGCGCGGGCCTTGGTCTCCACGATCGCGAGCTTGCAGAACTCGATGCCGGTGCAGGCCATGACGCCCCGTCGCCACGGTGACGGGTCGGTGGTCAGACCGGCTTCGGCGAGTGCGGCGCGCAGGCCCTCGATCTCCGATTCCGGGACGTCGAGGACGACCAGCTTCTGCTGCGGCGTGAGTCGCACGCGGGTGGACCCGGCCCGCTCGGCGGCCTTGGCGGCGGCCAGCAGCATCGAGCCGGACGCGCGCCCGGCGACGGGAGCGGCGCCCACGTAGTACAGCCCGTCCCGCTGCCGGTGCACGCCGATGTGGTCGAGAGGCTGTTCGGGAACGTCGGGAGCCGGGCCGTCGATCAGGGGCCGCCCGAGGTACTCGCGTTCGAGCACCTCGCGGAACTTCTCGGCACCCCAGTCCTTGACCAGGAACTTCAGCCGCGCGCGGGAGCGCAGCCTGCGGTAGCCGTAGTCGCGGAAGACGCCGACCACCCCGGCCCACACGTCGGGCACCTCGTCCAGGGGCACCCAGGCGCCGAGGCGGACGCCGAGCATGGGGTTGGTGGACAGACCACCGCCGACCCACAGGTCGAATCCGGGGCCGTGCTCGGGGTGGTGCACACCGACGAACGCGACGTCGTGGATCTCGTGGGCGACGTCGGCCAGTCCGGAGATCGCGGTCTTGAACTTGCGCGGGAGGTTGGCGAACTCGGGCGCGCCGATGTAGCGGCGGCGGATCTCGTCGATCGCGGGTGTGCCGTCGAGTACCTCGGCGGCGGCGATGCCGGCCACGGGCGAACCGAGGATCACGCGGGGGCTGTCGCCGCACGCTTCCATGGTGGACAGGCCGGCGGCCTCCAGCTTCGCCCAGATCGTGGGCACGTCCTCGATGCGGATCCAGTGGTACTGGATGTTCTGCCGGTCGGTGATGTCGGCCGTGTCGCGGGCGTAGGTCTGGGACAACTCGCCGAGCAGTGCGAGCTGGTGGGTGGTGAGCGCGCCGCCGTCGCTGCGGACGCGCATCATGAAGTAGCGGTCTTCGAGCTCTTCCGGTTCCAGGGTGGCCGTCCGGCCACCGTCGATGCCCGGCCTGCGCTGGGTGTAGAGGCCGTACCAGCGGAAACGACCCCGGAGGTCGCCCGGGTCGATCGAGTCGAATCCACGCTGCGCGTACACGGTCTCGATCCGCTCGCGCACGTTGAGCGGTGGATCGTCCTTCTTGGACCGTTCGTTGGCGTTGAGCGGTTCCCGGTAGCCGAGAGCCCACTGGCCTTCACCGCGTGGACGTCGGGTACGGGTGGCACTGCCGGCGTTCGAGGCCATGTCGCGGTGTCCTCCGGGCTGGTGTCGTCGAGTTGTGGTGGGGGAAGCCGCAGCGGGTCGGTGCCGGTGGCGGCACGAGGGCGGCGGGGGTCGGGCGGCGCAGCGCGGGAGCAAGCCGCCGGGGCCGGTCAGCGGCGGCAGAGGCTGCTGTTCACGCGCAGGTAGTCGACGTGGCGTCGCACCACGAGAAACACTCCTGCTGAAGTCACGAGGTCACCGTCGCACGCGGTCCGAGGTGCGTCCAGGACGGTTCGCATCGTGGGAAGCGGCCTCCGACGAGCTGGCCGCGGTGTGCTCGACAGTGGGTTCACGGACGGGTCTCGACGCCGCCGACCTCGGTCGATGCGCCGGGTGCGACACTGGTCCGCGTGGGTGAGTCGACCGTTTCGTTCGAGCTTCCCCCCGCCGCCGTGCGGGGGGTGGGCAGCCGTCCGTTCGGCGTGTACGTGCACGTCCCGTTCTGTGCGACGCGCTGCGGGTACTGCGACTTCAACACCTACACGGCGGGGGAACTCGGCACTGCCGCCTCGCCGGAGTCGTGGCTCGACGGCCTGCGCAGGGAACTCGACCTCGCGGCACAGTTGCTGGGCGCTCCGCCTGCCGCGGACACGGTGTTCGTGGGCGGTGGAACCCCGTCCCTGCTCGGCTCGGACGGGTTGGGGCACGTGCTGGACGCGGTCCGCGCGTCGTTCGGCCTCGCCTCCGACGCCGAGGTGACCACGGAGTCGAACCCCGAGTCCACGTCTCCGGAGTTCTTCGCGGGGCTGCGTGAGGCCGGCTACACCCGGGTGTCGCTCGGCATGCAGTCGGCGGCGCGGCACGTCCTCACGGTGCTCGACCGGGTGCACACCCCCGGCCGTCCGGTGCGCGCGGCCGCCGAGGCGCGCGCGGCGGGCTTCGAGCACGTCAACCTCGACCTCATCTACGGCACACCCGGAGAGCGGACCGAGGACCTCCGGGCGTCGGTGGACGCGGTGCTCGACGCGGGTGTCGATCACGTGTCGGCGTACGCGCTGATCGTCGAGGAAGGCACGGCGCTGGCGCGCCGGGTGCGGCGAGGGGAGATCCCGGCCCCCGACGACGACGTTCTCGCCGAGCGCTACGAGGTGATCGATTCGATGCTGTCGGCGGCGGGGCTGCGGTGGTACGAGGTGTCGAACTGGGCGGCCTCGACGCAGGCCCGGTGCCGGCACAACCTCGGCTACTGGCTCGGTGGCGACTGGTGGGGCGCGGGCCCCGGTGCACACAGCCACGTGGGCGGTGTGCGCTGGTGGAACGTGAAGCATCCCGCGCGGTACTCGTCGGTGCTGGCCGACGGCGCCCTTCCGGTGGCGGGGCACGAGCGGCTCAGCGAGGACGACGTTCACCTCGAACGCGTGATGCTCGAACTGCGGCTTGCCGAGGGGTTGCCGCTGGACGCGCTCGACGCCGGGGGAGTGGAGGAGGCCCACCGCGCCGTGGCCGACGGGCTGCTCGAACGCGGTGCGCTGGCCGACGGCCGGGCGGTGCTCACCGACCGGGGACGGCTGCTGGCCGACGCCGTCGTCCGCCGACTCGTGACGTCGTGACCGGCGACACTACGACCGCTGCACGACGCGGATCTGCAAGCCCGCGCGCGACAGGCGGTTGAGGAGCGCGTCGCCCATGGCCACCGCCGTGGTGACCTGACCGGACGTGTCGGGCAACTCGTCGAACGCCAGGCACAGGGCCGACTCGGCGAGCATCTTCGCCGTCTCGTCGTAGCCGGGGTCGCCTCCGGCGAACTCGGTGACGACCCGCTCGCCGCCGCCCTCACCGACGAAGCGGACGGAGAACCAGGACTGCAGGCGCCGCTGCTCGCTCGGCCCTTCGCCCGGTTTGCGCAGGTTGGCGAGGGCTTTGCGCGCGAAGGGGAGCTGGGCGAGCAGGCCGAGGGCGGCGAGGCCGAGCGCGCCGGCGACGACCACCGGGCCTCGCTTCACGGCGGCGTAGTGCCGGTAGGTGAAGGCCGGGCCGTACCGGTCGAGCGCGGCGGCGGAACGACCGACGATCTGCGGGTCGATCGTGGGCAACGGCACCATCCACCGACCCACCTCGCGGTCGCGGTAGAGCAGGCCCTTCGAGACGCGGATCCGGCGGTCGGCGGGGCGCTTCTCCACCTCGCGTCGGCGGCGTGCGACCTGCGCCATCTGCGTGGGGCGGGAGAACGCGGTGAGCGCGGAGGCGTAGGTCCCGCCGGAGAACTCCGCGTGCGCGCGCACCTGCCCCTCCACGGTGAGCGGGACGGACCTCGGGAGGTGCTGCACGGTGAAGTACACGCCGAGGTCGTACGGGACGGAGTCGAAGCCACAGGCGTGGACCAGGCGAGCCCCGGACTCACGGGCGGTCTCGTGGTGGGCGAGGTACATGCGGTCGACGAACTCCGGTTCGCCGGTGAGGTCGACGTAGTCGGTGCCGCTGCGGGCGCACGCCGCCACGAGCGGCTCGCCGTACTGCAGGTAGGGGCCCACCGTGGTGATCACCACTCGGGTGTTCTCCGCCAGGCGGCGCAGCGACTCGGCGTCGGTGACGTCGGCTTCGAGCAGCGGGAGGTCGGCGCAGTCCTCGTTGATGCGGGCCAGGCGGTCGCGTAGGGCGGCGAGCTTCGCGCGGTTGCGTCCCGCCAGCGCCCACCGGCTGCCGCGAGGGGCGTGGCGCGCCAGATACTCCGCCGTGAGTCCGCCGGTGAATCCGGTGCCTCCGAAGAGAACGAGGTCGTGGTCCCGCTCGCCCATGGTGTCCCTCCGTAGCGTCGACGTGTTCTATGCGTAACACGTCGTAGGGGCCACGGGCGCCGGAGGTGACGAGAGTCAAGCCGGTCGGACGGGCCTTTTCCGTGCCGGCACAGATTGAAAAGCGTCGCGCCGGGGTAATTGCTCGATCATGACCGAGAACCACGACCTGGCACCCGAGGCGGACGTCACCGACCAGCAGCTTCCCGTCACCGACTCGGCCGACCACCCGGTCGAGCCGTCCGTGCCGATGGAGGCCGACCCCGCCGACGCCGCCGACCAGGCCACTCCGGTCCCACACGACGAAGACGACGAATTCCGTCCGGGTACCTGAGGTGTGAGCTTCTCGCAACCGGGGTAAACGGCCCCCACTGACGCGGTTCGCACGAGCACGGAGGTGACACCACCGATGGCCGACACGTCTCGCCTGCCCACTCCTGTCGCCGAGGTCTGGGAGTGGCAGCGACACGGCAATTGCCGGAATCTCGACAGCTCCGTGTTCTTCCATCCTGACGGAGAACGGGGCTTCGCGCGCGCCGACCGCGTGGCGCGGGCCAAGGAGATCTGCCGTACCTGCCCTGTGATCGTGCAGTGCAGGCACCACGCCCTGACGGTGCAGGAGCCGTTCGGAGTCTGGGGCGGACTCGACGAGACGGAACGGCGTGAGGCGATCGCCCGGCGCAAGAAGCTCCAGCCGACGGCCTGACCCGCGCACCTCGCTCGTCGTCCGCCATCGGAAAAGGAGTTCAGGTGCGGCTGGGGTACACATTGCTCACCGAGCAGTCCGGACCGCGTGCTCTCGTCGGGCACGCGGTCCGTGCCGAGCAGGCCGGTTTCGACTTCGAGGTCATGAGCGACCACTACTCGCCATGGCTCGACTCGCAGGGGCACGCGCCGTACGCCTGGAGCGTGCTGGGTGCGGTCGCGCACGCCACCGAGCGCGTGGAGCTCATGACGTACGTGACCTGCCCGATCATGCGCTACCACCCCGCGGTGGTGGCGCAGAAGGCGGCGACGATCCAACTGCTGTCCGACAACCGGTTCCTGCTCGGACTCGGTGCGGGAGAGAACCTCAACGAACACGTGGTGGGCACCGGCTGGCCGCCCGTGAACGTTCGCCACGCCATGCTCGGCGAGGCGTTGCAGATCATCAACGACTTGTTCGACGGCGGCTACACCAACTTCGTGGGAGACCATTACCGGGTCGACTCCGCGAAGATCTGGAGTCTTCCCGAGGTCCGCCCGCCCGTCGGTGTCGCGGTGTCGGGAGAGGCGTCGGTGCGACGGTTCGCGCCGTTGGCCGACGCGCTGGTGGCGGTGCAGCCGGAGTCGTGGCTGTGTTCCCTGTGGGACGAGGTCCGCACGACGAGCAACGCGGAGCCTTCCCGCAAGATCGGCCAGTTGCCGGTGTGCTGGGACACCGATCGCGACGCGGCCGTCGCTCGCGCGCACGACCAGTTCCGCTGGTTCGCGGGCGGCTGGAAGGTCAACGCCGAACTGCCGGGGACGCAGGCGTTCGCCGCCGCCACCCAGTTCGTGACTCCGGACGATGTGGCGGCGTCCATCCCGTGCGGAGCGGATGTCGATCGGGTCGTCGAGTCGGCCCGCGCGTTCTTCGACGCGGGATTCACCGACCTCGCGTTGGTGCAGATCGGCGGCGAGCACCAGGAGGTGTTCCTCGACGCCGCCGAGCGGGAGTTGTTGCCCGCGCTCCGCGAGGCGGCCTCGCGCTGATCGCCCGCCGGTCACGGCGGCTGCAGTGAGTCCGGCGACGCGGTGGCCAGTGAACGCAACCGGGCCAGGGCACGATGCTGGGACGTGCGCACGTTGCCCGGCGAGAGCCCGAGAGCCCGAGCGGTCTCGCTCGCCGACAGCCCGACGACGACGCGGAGCACGAGGATGTCGCGCTGCCGCCGCGGCAACTGGCGGAGCAGACGGCCCAGCTCGTGGCCGAGATCGGCGTTGACCAACCGCCGTTCCGGATCGTCGCGATCGTCGACGGGCACGTCGGGAGGATCGGGCGTGGGGTGGCTCCGCTCGCGGGCGGCCCGACGGAACGCGTCGGCCACTTTGTTCGAGGCGATCGCGCGGACGACGAACAGGAACGAACCGCCGCGATCGCGATAGTGCGGCAGTGCCTGCAGAACGGCGACGCAGATGTCCTGAGCCACGTCGTCCGCGCAGACGTAGCCCAGATCGCGCCTGCCCAGCCGGGAACGGCAATACTTGCGGATCGCAGGCGCGATGAGGCGGGTCAGGGCACGGACGGCCGCGGCGTCGCCGTGGGCGGCATCGTGCACCACCGGATCGATCTGTGCCGTGGTGAGGAACGCACTGTCCACAGGGGGCGCTGAGGGAACCGGGGACACCGACGGCACCGTGGGAGTGACGGGGTGTGTCGGCGGTATTGAGGATACTGATGGCACTGATGGCACTGACGGCACTGTCGGCTCCACGCGGATGACGGGCGCCGTCGGTCCGGCAGCGGCGCGTGGGCGTGCGGTGTGTGTCCGGTCGCGACAGTCCCGGCGCGGGGAGTGGGGCCGGGTGCGGCCGTGTCGTCATGCTAGGCGGTCGGCTTCCCCGAGAGCCAGGGTGCGCGCCGAGTCAACCTCCGACCGGGGTCCTACCGGGTCACCGGAGAGACGCCACGAGCGCGAGCAGGCACGAGAGGCTCACCAGAACGGCCACGGCGAGGAGTGCGGACCTCGGTGCCTCCCGGGGAGTGCCGCGGCGGAACTCCCGATCGCGCTTCGTCCCGACGACCGTGAGCAGGGCGGCGGCGACAGCGGTGCACGCGGCGGCCGCCGTGAGTGCGCTCCAGCCCGTGTGCGCGGTGTGGTAGAGCAGCAACAACGACACCACGCCCGCGCCGAGGGCGCTGCGCTGCCAGGCCAGCCCGGTTCGCTCGGCGGGCAGACCTCGACCCGAATCGTCGGTCATACCGTCACCACCAGGATGGCGGCGACGAGGGTGATCACCAGTACGACCGCCGAGACGACAGGCAGCAGTGGACTGCGGGGAAGTCGCCCGCCCCGGCGCATCGCGCGCTGGATGCGCCACCAGCGTGGGTAGGCGAGGGCCGCGAGCAGCGCGGCCAGTCCGATGCACAGGTTGGCGAGGAGACTGCGGGCGGGCTCGTTGCCGAGCCCGGGCAGAAGCTGGTGCACCGCCACGCCGCCCGCGACGAGCCCCAGCGAGGTACGGATCCAGGCCAGGAACGTGCGTTCATTGGCAAGGGTGAACCGGTAATCCGGTTCCGTCTCGTCGTCGCGCTCGGTCACGGCGACGGAGTCACGTGCCGGGGCCGAACGGCCGAGCGCCGGCGCGAGGTCACTCGGCGCCGGCGACGGCCTTCACGGCGTCGTCGACGTTCTCGTACACCGGCATCTGCGACACGAGGCCGGTCGCCTCCAGCGGACGCAGGACGACGCGCTTGGTGGCGACGATCGCCCACGTCAGCTTGTCGTTCGCGGCCTGCTCGGACAGTTCCGCCAGAACGGACAGTCCTGCCGAGCCGAGGAAACCGATGCCGTCGAGATCGAGCACGAGGCCGCTCGAACCGGTCACGTGCTGCTCCACCCACTGCCGCAACTCGGGCGCAGACAGGAGGTCGACCTCGCCGGAGACGTGCGCGAGCACCACGTCGCCCGACCGTAGTTCGGCGTCGATGCGCATGCCGTGACTGTCCAGCGACCGTGGCTGTCCGGCGGGCGCCGACTGAGAGGTCAGGGTGTTCGGGTCGCTGCTACGCACTGTTGTCCCTCCGTAGCGTTCGGATAGGGCACACAGGAGGGCGTTCGGGGGATCGGCGCGAAAGATCTGCGCACGGACCGATGCCTACCTGGTTCGCGGCTGTCCATGTCCGCCGCCCTTCCTACCGTAGGAAGCGGTTCGTGCGCCGCGCAACCTTTTCCTTGTTCTGCTCACACGGACTTCGCACACGGTTTGAAACCCGCCTTTCGTGGGTACCGGGGTATCTCGCGACCAGCAGTAGGCCACTCAGGGCCACAGGGAGGATGCCGATGAGTGACGGCAGCGAACCGGTGACTCCCCCGCAGGACAGCGGGATGCCGGACAGTGTCGAGACGGACCCGGCCGCACTGAACAGTGCCGAGGACCTCGACGAGGACCGGTTGCGGGTCGATCCGCTAGAGGAGGGCATGGACCCGCCGGAGCACTGGAGCGAGGCCGACCGTTACGGCACGACTCCGTTCGAGCAGCAGCAGGGCGAATCGCTGGAAGAGCGCGTGCGGCAGGAAGTGCCGGACGTCTCACCGGATGCGGGCCGCGCCGGCACACCGGAATCCGTCGCCGCGACCCCCGACGGCGAGCTGGACGAGACGGTGGACGACGTCACCGAGGCCACCGAGCCGGTGCCGCCGGAGGAGGACTTCCTCGGCTCGGCCGAGGGCGCCGCGCGCGGGGTCGGTCCCGCGCAGAACGCGAACCAGGCCGATGGACCCGTGGCCGACGCCCGCACACCCGAGGACCCGGAGACCGGACGGTGAACCCGGGCGGCGCCGACGTGCGTGATCTCACCGAGCGCATGGTGGAGGTGGTCCGAAGCGAGGACGTCGACCAGCTTGCCCGACTGCTCGCGCAGGTCGTCGATCCCCAGGGCACGCGCAGCGAGCTGTTCACTCCCGTCCTGACGCGCCTGGTGGGATCGATCGCGGGCGCCTTGCGCCGACGTGCGGACGAGGACTCCACGCGTGCCGCCGACGGTGTGGACGGTGCGCCGATCTTCACCGCCGAACTCGTCGACACCGTGGACGACGACGTCGCGATCGACGAGCTGGACCCGGCACTGCGTGCGGTGCTGCGGGCCGTCCTCGCCGACCTCAACGGTGATGCCGAGTCGACGCGGATCCAGCTGCACCTGGTGAGCTCCGACCGGGAACCGCTCGCGCGGCTCGACGCGCTCTGGCACGCGCTGCTGTGGGCGAGCATGTTGGGCGAGGACTCCGGCCGGTCCGCCGGGCGGGAGTGACCTGCCCCGGTGGTCGCGCAGGAGGGCGCCCAGCACTACGTTCCGCGGGAGCGGACCCTGACCGCGTTGCGGGAAGCCTCGGCGGATTGCCGTGGCTGTGATCTCCATCGGGACGCGACCCAGACGGTGTTCGGCGAGGGGCCGACGCGCGCCCGGATCGTCATGGCGGGCGACCGGGACAGCGCGTACGCCGGGCTCGTGGCCGATCTCACCACTGTCGCGTCGGCACTCTGACGTATTTGCCCGACCCGAGCCGCGCCGAGGTCGCCGCGTGGGCGGCGCGTCCGTCCGGATGCCCCTACGGTGGGAGTGGCAGCAGTACGCGAATGAAGGGAACACCGACATGCTCGCCATGACCGACGCTGCCGCCGAGGCGATCAGCGCTCTGACCGCGCAGGACGGTCAGGACTCCGCGGGCCTGCGGTTCGCGGTGCAGGAGGAGACGGAGGCGGGCGCGCAGCTCGCGTTGTCCATCACCCCGGCCCCCGAAGAGGGGGACCAGGTGCTCGGCACGGAGAGCGGCGCTCGGGTCTTCCTGGAACCTCAGGCGGCGACGTTCCTCGACGACAAGGTGCTCGACATCCAGCAGGACGAGGAGGGGCAACTCAACTTCGCGGTGATGCCGCAGGGCGGCTGATCCGTTTGGTCGTTGGTCATCGGTGGTACGTCGCGTCCGGATGCACCGGACACAAGGCGACCACCGATGACCCGCCAGGTCGGCGGGGCGAGGGAGACTAGCCATGAAGGCCGTGACCTGGCAAGGAAAGCGTGACGTCCGCGTCGACGAGGTGCCCGACCCGAGGATCGAGGAACCCACCGACGCGGTGATCCGGGTGACCTCGACCGGCATCTGCGGGTCCGACCTGCACCTGTACGAGGTGCTCGGAGCGTTCCTCGAACCCGGCGACATCCTCGGCCACGAACCGATGGGCGTGGTCGAGGAAGTCGGCAGCGAGGCGGGCAACCTCAAGCCGGGCGACCGGGTGGTCGTTCCCTTCAACGTCTCGTGTGGACACTGCTACTACTGTGACCTCCTGTTGTACTCGCAGTGTGAGACCACCCAGGTGACCGAACACGGCAAGGGCGCGGCGCTGCTGGGCTACACCAAGCTCTACGGGCAGGTACCCGGAGGGCAGGCGGAGCGGCTGCGCGTGCCGTTCGCGAACTTCGGCCCGATCAAGGTGCCCGACGGTCCGCCGGACGAGCGGTTCCTCTATCTCTCGGACGTGCTCCCGACCTCCTGGCAGGCCGTGGAGTACGCCAACATCCCCACCGGTGGATCGGTGCTGGTGCTGGGGCTCGGTCCGATCGGGCAGATGTGCGCGCGGATCGCGCTGCAGCGCGGGGCCGGCAAGGTGATCGCCATCGACCTCGTGGACGAGCGGTTGGAGCTCGCGCGCAAGTACGGGATCGACACCATCGACCTGCGCCAGTACAAGCACGTGGGGGAGGCGGTGCGCGACCGCACCGACGGGCGGGGAGCCGACTCCGTGATCGACGCCGTCGGCATGGAGGCCCACGGCGCGCCGGTGACGGGGTTGGCCCAGCAGCTGGCGACCCTGCTGCCGGCTCCGGTGGCGGCCAAGGTCATCGAGAAGGCCGCGGTCGACCGGCTGTCCGCGCTCTACACCGCGATCGACGCCGTCCGGCGCGGCGGCACGATCTCACTGTCCGGTGTGTACGGTGGCATGCTCGATCCGATGCCGATGATGACGTTGTTCGACAAGCAGATCCAGCTCCGCATGGGACAGGCGAACGTGCGGGCCTGGATCGACGACATCATGCCGTTCGTCACGGGCGACGGCGACCCGCTCGGGGTCGAGGATCTCGCGACCCATCGGCTGCCGTTGTCGGAGGCGCCCGGCGCGTACGAGATGTTCCAGAAGAAGCGCGACGGCGCCATCAAGATCCTGCTCGAACCCTGA
Source organism: Saccharomonospora azurea NA-128 (assembly GCF_000231055.2). Classification (GTDB taxonomy): domain Bacteria; phylum Actinomycetota; class Actinomycetes; order Mycobacteriales; family Pseudonocardiaceae; genus Saccharomonospora; species Saccharomonospora azurea. Next base: position 4,322,901 of record NZ_CM001466.1, read on the forward strand.
GGTCGTGGTCGCGCACGAGTTCCGCTGTCGCGGCGCGCACCAGATCCGGTGCGCGCCGCAGCGCGTCCTCCGGTGATTCCACGTCGTCGACGAGGGCGCGCCACGCCGTGATGCCGGCGTCGGTGAGCTGGTCCGGGGACAGGGCGATGCGGCCTGCCACGGCGGCCACGGGAACACCGGCTCGGCGTGCGCGCTCGGCGACGCCGGCCGGGGCCTTCCCGGCGAGGCTCGACGCGTCGAGGGAACCTTCGCCCGTGATGACGAGATCCGCCTCCCGGACGGCGTCGTCGACTCCCATCACGGCGGCGACCAGTTCGAAGCCCGACTCGACGACGGCGCCCAGCGCGACGGCGGCCCCGGCGACACCGCCGCCCGCTCCCGCTCCGGGTGTGTCGGCCACGTCCGGGGTCCCGGCCCGCGCCAACGCGGCGGACCAGGTGCGCAGGCCGCGCTCCAGCAGCTCGATTTCCGCGGTCCCCGCCCCTTTCTGCGGGCCGAACACCGCCGCCGCGCCGTGTTCTCCGAGCAGCGGATTGGTCACGTCGGTGGCGACCCGGAGTTCGATCCCGGCGAGACGGTGCCGCACCGCGGTGAGGTCCACCGTCGCCACCTCGGGCAGTGCTCCGCCGCCCGGTTCGACGGGGTGGCCCCGCGCGTCGAGGATCGTGGCGCCGAGCGCCTGGAGCATGCCCGCTCCACCGTCGGTGCTCGCCGTGCCGCCCACCGTCAGTACCACACCGCGCGCGCCGTGCTCGACGGCGTGCCGCACCAGTTCGCCGACGCCGTGGGTGTGGGCGAGCAGCGCCGTCCACGGAGTCGGTTCCATGTGCTCGATGCCGCACGCGCGGGCCGACTCGACGTAGGCCCACCCGTCGAGCACGACGTAGTGGGCGTGCACGGGGTCCGACAGTGGTCCGGACACGTCCACGTCGACCCTGCGGCCACCCGCCGCGGCCAGCACGTCGAGCGTGCCCTCACCGCCGTCGGCGACCGGACGGCGTTCCACGGCGGCGTCGGCGAGGGCGTCGTGGACACCGGCCGCCATGGCCTCGGCCGCCTCGACCGCGGTGAGGCTGCCCTTGAACTTGTCCGGCGCGACGACCACCCGCATCGTCAGCTCCTCACGGGCGTGGGCGGGGTGTCGCCTCGCAGCACGGCGACGGCGTTGCGGGCGGCGAGCTCCGCCATCGCCGTGCGGGTCTCCGTGGTGGCCGAGCCGAGGTGCGGCGCGAGCGCCACGTTGTCGAGCTCCAGCAGCGCGGGATGGACTTCCGGCTCCTTCTCGAACACGTCGAGCCCGGCGCCCGCGAGCGCGCCTCGCCTGAGCGCCTCGGCGAGGGCCGCCTCGTCGACCACGGGGCCGCGACTGGTGTTGATCAGGTAGGCCGTGGGCTTCATCGTCGCGAGCGCCTCGGCGTCGATCAGGTGCCGCGTCTGCGGAGTGAGCGGGCAGTGCAGGGAGACGGCGTCGGAGGTGCGCAGCAGCTCCTCCAGCGAGAGGAAGCGGGCGTCGAGTTCGTGCTCGACGGCGGGGTCGGCGCGGCGTCCGCCCGGGCGTCCCGTGTAGACGATCTCCATCCCGAAGGCGCGAGCTCGGCGGGCCATGGCGACGCCGATCTCGCCGAGCCCCACGATGCCCAGCGTCTTGCCCTGCAGGCCAGTGCCGAGCAGGAAGGCCAGGTGGAACTCCCACGGACGCCGCTCACGGATCAGTCGTTCGCCCTCGCCGAGCCTTCGGGTCACCGACAGGAGCAGCCCGAAGGCCAGGTCCGCGGTGGCGTCGGTGAGGACGCCGGGGGTGTGGGTCACGACGATGCCGCGTTCGTGCAGGGCGGGGACGTCGATGTTGTCGTACCCGACGGCGACGGTGGACACCACCTTCAGCTGCGGACCGGCCGCGTCGGCGACCGCGCCGTCGATGCGGTCCTGCAGCGTGCTGACCACGGCGTCCGCGCCGGCGACTGCGGCGTGCAGTTCGTCGGTCGTCAGGGTGCGGTCGGGTTCCGGCGACCACAGGTCGCCCGCTTCCCGGAGTGCCGCCATGGCGGGGTCGGCGAGCTTCCTCGTCACCACGATCCGAGGTGTCACGCGGTCGTCCCTTCGCTTTTGTGCCTGTTCGAAAGAGGGCCCGGGAGCACCCTAACCGGGCCCGTGGCTCTTGACGATGCTGCTAATGTTCACATAGAGAACAGTTGTGCGGATAGCGCACAAGATCGCGCACTGAGGCACGCACAACGAGGTTTGCCGAACAGGCTGTGGACGAAGGTGGTGAAGGCGTGGCGGAAATCGTGTCCCTGTCCGACGCCGTGGCGGCGCTCGTGCGGGACGGCGACACGGTGGCGTTGGAGGGGTTCACTCACCTCATCCCGCATGCTGCCGGTCACGAGATCATTCGGCAGGGTCGCCGCGGGCTCACGCTCGTGCGGATGACGCCGGACATCGTGTACGACCAGCTCATCGGCGCCGGATGCGCGCGCAAGCTGATCTTCTCGTGGGGCGGCAACCCCGGAGTCGGTTCGCTGCACCGCTTCCGGGAGGCCGTGCAGAAGGGCTGGCCCGAGCCGCTGGAGATCGAGGAGCACAGCCACGCGGGGATGGCCAACCGCTACGTCGCGGGTGCCTCCGGCCTGCCGTTCGCGGTACTGCGCGGCTACGCGGGCACCGACCTCGCGCGGCACACCGGCACGATCGCCGACATCACGTGCCCGTTCACCGGCGAGAAGCTGGCCGCCGTGCCCGCGCTCAACCCGGACGTCTCGATCATCCATGCGCAGCGTGCCGACCGGCGCGGCAACGTCCAGATGTGGGGACTGGTGGGCGTGCAGAAGGAGGCCGTGCTCGCCGCCCGCCGCAGCCTCGTGACGGTGGAGGAGATCGTCGACGAGCTCGAACCGGTGCCCGGCCAGGTCGTGCTGCCGAGCTGGGCGGTGACCTACGTGGCCGAGGCGCCGCGAGGCGCCCACCCGTCGTACGCGCAGGGCTACTACGAGCGCGACAACGACTACTACCGTCAGTGGGACTCGATCAGCCGGGACCGCGAGGCGTTCCAGCGCTGGGTCGAGGAGCTCACGGCGACCACGGCAGCGGGAACGGAGGCGTGAACGTGAGTACTCAGCAGGACTACACCTCCGACGAGATGATGTCGATCGCGGCGGCCAGGGCGCTGACCGGCGATCGGCGGTGCTTCGTCGGCATCGGACTGCCCTCGACCGCCGCCAACGTCGCGCGGCGCACCCACGCTCCCGACCTCGTGCTCGTCTACGAGTCCGGGACGCTCGGCTCGAAGCCGGACCGGTTGCCCGCCTCCATCGGCGACGGCATCCTCGCCGAGACCGCCGACGCGGTGATCAGCGTGCCGGAGGTCTTCAACTACTGGCTCCAGCCCGGCCGCATCGACGTGGGCTTCCTCGGTGCCGCCCAGCTCGACCGCTACGGAAACATCAACACCACGGTGATCGGCGACGACTACGTGAACCCGAAGGTCCGGCTGCCCGGAGCGGGCGGAGCGCCCGAGATCGCGGGCTCGTGCGGAGAGGTGTTCGTCGTCGTGCGGCAGAGCACGCGGACGTTCGTGGAGGAGGTCGACTTCGTCACCTCGGTCGGCCACGGCCGAGGCCCCGGCGACCGCGAGAAGCTGGGACTGCGCGGTGCCGGACCGACTCTCGTGATCACCGACCTCGGTGTGCTGCGGCCCGATCCGGAGACCCGCGAACTCGTCCTGACCCAGGTGCATCCCGGCGTGGACGTCGAGCAGGTGCGCGAAGCCACCGGCTGGGACCTGCGGGTCTCGCCCGAGCTCTCGACGACGCAGCCGCCGACCGAACGCGAGCTGACCGTGTTGCGCGAGCTGAAGGCGGCGTGAGGCAGCGTGATCGGCACCGTGAAGGGCACCATGAACCCCCCCAACCCAGGAGGCACCTCATGACGGACGTCTTCGTCCTCGACGCCGTACGGACGCCGTTCGGGCGCTACGGCGGCGCGCTGTCGGGCGTGCGGCCCGACGACCTCGCCGCGCACGTGCTGCGCACGCTGGGCGAGCGCCACGACCTCGACCCGTCCGAGGTGGACGAGGTCATCCTCGGCGACGCGAACGGTGCGGGCGAGGACAACCGCAACGTCGCCCGCATGGCCACGTTGCTCGCCGGGTGGCCCACGAGCGTGCCCGGCAGCACGGTGAACCGGCTGTGCGGTTCCAGCCTCGACGCCGCGATGCAGGCGAGCAGGCTCGTGGCGCTGGGCGACGCGTCGGTGGTGGTCGCGGGCGGCGTGGAGTCGATGAGCCGCGCGCCGTGGGTGGTGCCGAAGCCGGAGAAGGCCTTCCCGAGCGGGAACGCGACACTGCACTCCACCGCCCTGGGCTGGCGCATGGTGAACCCGCGGATGCCGGAGCAGTGGACCGTGTCGCTCGGGGAAGGCACCGAGTTGCTCGCGCAGCGCTACGGCATCGGTCGCGACGAGCAGGACGAGTTCGCGTTGCGCAGCCACCGGGCCGCCGCGAGCGCGTGGGACGCCGGGTTCTACGACGACCACGTGATCCCGGTCGAGGGCACGGACCTGCGGCGCGACGAGGGCATCCGGCCCGACACGTCTCCCGAGAAGCTCGCGAAGCTCAAGCCGGCGTTCCGCCAGGACGGCACGGTGACGGCGGGCAACGCCTCGCCGCTGTCCGACGGCGCCTCGGCGGTCCTGCTCGCCGACTCCGACGGAGCGGACCGGATCGGGGCGACGCCGATGGCGCGGATCGCGGGCCGCGGCGCGGCGGGAGTCGATCCGGACGTGTTCGGCATCGGACCGGTGAAGGCCGCCGAGATCGCGCTGAAGCGGGCCGGTATCGGGTGGGGCGACCTCGCCGCGGTGGAGCTGAACGAGGCGTTCGCCGCGCAGTCGCTGGCCTGCCTCGCCGACTGGCGCGAGCTGGACCCGGCCATCGTGAACGTCCACGGCGGAGCGATCGCGATCGGACATCCGCTGGGCGCCTCGGGTGGGCGCATCCTCGGCACCCTGGCCCACGCGCTGCGCAGGCGCGGCGGCGGGTGGGGCCTGGCCGCCATCTGCATCGGCGTCGGTCAGGGGCTCGCCGTGGTCCTGGAAGCGTGAGGTGACGCGAATCGCCCCGGCCACCCGCTCGTGGGGGCCGGGGCGGTGAACGGTCGCCGCTTCGACGTGCGACGGCACGGGTGAGGCGAGACAGTCTCTCTCGATGTCCGACAGTGTTTCCGGCGTTCCCGGCGTTCCCGGCGTTCCCGCCGTTCCCGCCCGCTCGTCCCTGTTCGATGCCCTGGTGGCCGCCGGGCCGGTGGCGAGCCAGGTGGGTGACGAGGCGTGGGTGCGGGCGATGCTCGACGTCGAGTCCGCGTTGGCCGCCGCCCAGGCCGACGCGGGCCTGCTCGCGTGGGAGCACGCCCGGAGTATCGCGGAGGCGTGCCGCGACCACGGTGCCTTCGACGTGACGCAGCTGCGTGCCGGTGTGGGCGGGGCCGGCGATCCCGCCGCCCCGTTGGTGCGGGCGCTCAGCGAACGCGTGGGCGGGGAGGCGGCCCGGTTCGTGCATCGCGGAGCGACCGGCCAGGACGTCGTCGACTCCGCGGCCATGCTGGTGGCGGCGCGGGCGCGGGAACCGCTGTTGGCCGACGTCGAGCACTGCACGGACGCACTCGCCGCGCTGGCCCGAGCCCACGTCGGCTCGGTGCAGGTGGGCCGGACCCTGGCGCAGCACGCCCCGCCGGTCACGTTCGGCCTCACCGCCGCGGGATGGCTGACCGCGCTGGACGCGGCAGCCGACCGGGTGCGGGCACTGCGGTTCCCGGTCCAGCTCGGTGGTGCCGTGGGCACGCTCGCGTCGTTCGGCGAGTACGGGCCGGACGTGGTGACGTCGTTGGCCGCGCGCCTCGGCCTGGCCGAGCCGGTGCTGCCGTGGCACACCGACCGCACGCCGGTGGTGGACCTCGCCGCGGCGCTGGGTGGGCTGGCCGCCGCGGTGTCCGCCGTGGCCGCCTCGATCGTCGTCCTCGCCCAGACGGACGTCGCGGAGCTGCACGAGGAGGGCCCACCGGGCAGCGGCGGGGCGTCCACGATGCCGCCCACACGCAATCCACTCGCCGCCGTGTCGGCCAGGGCGTGCGCGAAACAGGCTCCCGGTCTGGTGGCCGATCTGCTCGCGGCGGCGGAGCAGGAGAACCAGCGGGCGGCGGGCGCATGGCACGCGGAGTGGTGGCCGCTGATCCAGCTCTGGCGCGTGTGCGGCTCGGCCGTGCACTGGTTGCGGGAGAGCCTGCGGCGGCTGCGGGTGGACGAGGTGCGCATGCGCGAGAACCTCGACGCCCACGGCGGCCTGGTGCTCGACGACGATCCGGCGGTGACGACCCACCTGTCGAGGGAGCGCATCCAACGGTTGCTCGATCCCGTTGAGTATCTGGGGAGCGCGTCGGTGTTCGTGGAGAGAGCGCTGACGGCCTACGGCCGGAGCCGGAGGGAGAGGTGAATGGTCGACGACCGCGACGAGCCGGGCCCGCGGTGCCGCACGCGTAGCTGACGGGCGAGCACCGACGGCCGTCGAGGCCGGGTTCCGAGTACGAAGTTCCGAGATAGGTTGGACACATCATGGAGTCGGGCAGCACACGGGCCGCGCACCACGTGCAGTCCCTCGAACGGGGACTGGCCGTGATCAAGGCCTTCGGGGCGGGGACACCGCAGCTCACGCTCAGCGACGTGGCGAAGGAGACCGGGCTGACCCGGGCCGCCGCTCGCCGGTTCCTGCTGACACTGGCCGACCTCGGCTACGTCCGCGCGGAGGGCCGCTACTTCCGCCTCACCGCCCGAGTGCTCGAACTGGGGTACGCGTACCTGTCGAGTCTGTCGTTGTCCGACGTCGTGCAGCCACACCTGGAACGCCTGTCGGCCGAGGTGCACGAGTCCTCGTCGGTCTCGGTGCTCGACGGCACCGACATCGTGTACGTCGCGAGGGTGGCGGTCTCGCGCATCATGACCGTGAGCATCGACGTGGGGACCCGGTTCCCGGCGCACGCCACGTCGATGGGGCACGTCCTGCTCGCCGGTCTGGACGAGGACGAGCTCGCCGCCTACCTCGACGAGGCGACGTTCGAGCGCCGGACCCCGCACACGATCACCTCCCCGTCGGAGCTGCGGGCGGAGCTCGCGCGGGTGCGGGAGCAGGGCTGGGCGCTCGTCGATCAGGAACTGGAGGAGGGGTTGCGGTCGGTGGCCGCTCCGCTCCACGACAAGGACGGCAGGGTGGTGGCCGCGGTGAACCTCTCGACACATGCCAGCCGCACGAGTCCCGAGGCGGCGCGGACCGAGCTTCTGCCCCGGCTTCTCCGGACCGCCGAACGGATCGAGGCCGACCTGGCCGTCGCTGTCCCGGCGCGCGTGTCATGAGGACCGCGGGACTGTTGCTCGCCGCCGGGGCCGGTCGCCGGTTCGGCAGGCCGAAGGCGCTCGTCGAGGTCGACGGCGAGGCGCTGGTGACGCGCGCGGTGCGCGTGCTGGCCGAAGGCGGCTGCGCCCCGATCGTCGTGGTGCTGGGCGCCCGGGCCGACGACGTGCGCACGTTGCTGCCCGGCCGGGTCACGACGGTGTACGTGCCGGACTGGGAGGAGGGCATGAGCGCCTCGCTGCGGGAGGGCCTGCGCACGCTCGCGCACCTCGGCCCGGTGCCGGACGCCGTGTTGGTGCACCTGGTGGACCTGCCGGGCGTGGGTGCGGACGTCGTGGCGCGTCTGCGGGAGTCGGCGTCCCCGGAGGCCGTGGCGCGTGCCGCGTACGGCGGCGAACCCGGGCACCCGGTGGTGCTCGGCCGGCGGTGGTGGGCCGACATCGCCGACGTCACGCGGGGCGACCAGGGGGCGCGCGAATGGTTGCGGGGGCGCGACGACCTCCGGTTCGTCGAGTGTGGAGACCTGTCCGAAGGCACCGACGTCGATTCGCCGGCCGACCTGCCGGGCGACCGCCGATCCTGACGGCGCGTGACGGCATGGAGCCGCGCGCGCATCGCTTCAGTAGGCTCGGCCGTGTGACAGCCGACAGCAGCGCAGCACCCGGCGCGGGCGGCCCGTCGCCCGCCGACCCTGACGACCTCGCGAAGATCCTGGACCGCGTCGGGTACCTCGCCGACCCGGGCGTGGCCACGGCAGCGTTCCTGGCGTTGCGGATGCAGCGGCCACTGTTCTGCGAGGGCGAGCCGGGCACGGGGAAGACCTCGCTCGCGATCGCGCTGGCGGAGGGGCTGGATCTGCCCTTGATCCGGTTGCAGTGCCACGAGGGCATCGACGCCGGGCAGGCGCTGTACGAGTGGGACTTCCCGCGCCAGCTGCTTCACCTGCGCGCGCTGGAGGCGGCCGAGGGCGGCCGACTCGACGTGGACACCGCCGAGCAGTCCCTCTACACCGAACGGTTCCTGCTGGCCCGGCCGCTGTTGCGCGCGCTGACGTCGGCCCCCTGCGTGCTGCTCGTCGACGAGATCGACCGCGCCGACGACGAGTTCGAGGCGTTCCTGCTGCAACTGCTCGACGAGAACGCCGTCACGATCCCCGAGTACGGGGAGGTGCGGGCCGAGAATCCGCCGCTCGTCGTGCTCACGTCCAACCGCACCCGCGAGGTCCACGACGCGCTGAAGCGCCGGTGCCTCTACCACTGGGTCGAGCATCCGGGGCTCGAACGCGAGATCGCCATCCTGCGCCGCCGGGTGCCGGGCCTCGGCGAGCGGCTCTCCCACCAGATCGCCTCGGCGGTGCGCCGACTGCGCGAACTCGAACTGCTCAAGCCACCCGGCGTGGCCGAGGCGATCGACTGGGCACAGGCGCTGACCGCGTTGGGCAGGACCGAACTGGACGCCGCTTCGGCCGCCACCACGCTCGGCGCGGTGCTCAAGTACAGCGAGGACCTCGACCGCGTCCGCGCCACGCTCGACTCGCTGCTGAGTTGAGGCGCGGCGGGTGAGCGCGCAGCAGGGCCCTCCCTCGCCCGATCGAGAGCACAATGGGGACATGACCACGCGGGCTCCGCTCGATTCCCCGTCGGACCCGCTTCCCGGCCTGGTCGGGTTCGCGGCCGCGCTGAGGGAAGCCGGGTTGCGGTGCGACGCGCACCGGGTGCAGGCCTACCTCGACGCGGTGGCCCACGTCGACGTCGCCGAGCCTCGGCAGCTCTACTGGGCGGGCCGGCTCGCGCTGTGTGCCGAACCCGACGACCTCCCCCGCTACGACGAGGCGTTCGCCGCGTGGTTCCGCGACGAGCCACCCGTGCGGCAGCGCAACGTCCTGCCCGTGCCCACTCCGCCTCGGATCGCGGCGCTGCTGACCGGGCCGTCGGACGCCGGGACGAGCGAGGGCCAGGACGAGCAGGTGAGTGTGGCGGCCAGCGACGCCGAGATCCTGCGGCACCGCGACCTGGCCGAGCTGACGAAGGAGGAACGGCGCCACCTGCGGGAGCTGCTCGACACGTTGAGCCCCGTGCCCGCGCGGCGCCCGTCGTTGCGGTACGAAACCTCGCGCCGGGGCTCGCTCGACGCGAGGCGCACGTTGCGCGCGATGCTCGCCGACGGTGGTGAACCGCTGCGGCTCGTGCGCGCCCGGCGGCGCACCCGCCCTCGCCGGACGGTGCTGCTCGTGGACGTGTCGGGCTCGATGAAGCCCTACGCGGACGCACTGCTGCGCTTCGCCCACGTGGTCGTGCGCGCGACCCCGTCCGACGTGGAGGTCTTCACGCTGGGCACGCGGCTCACCCGGGTGTCGCGGCAACTGCGGCAGCGCGACCCGGAGCGGGCGATGCTCGACGCGGCTGGCGCGGTGGCCGACTTCGCGGGAGGCACGCGGCTGGGGGAGACGTTGCGCGTGTTCCTCGACCGCTGGGGACAACGCGGCATGGCCCGGCGCGCCACCGTCGTCGTCTTCTCGGACGGCTGGGAGCGCGGCGACACCCGACTGCTGGGCGACCAGGCGGCCCGCCTGCGTCGCCTGGCGCACCGGGTGCTGTGGGTCAACCCGCACGCCGGGCACGAGGGCTACGAACCCGTCCAGTCCGGGATCGCCGCGGTACTGCCGCACGTGGACGGTTTGCTCGCGGGACACAGCTTGGCCACGCTGGAACGACTGCTGAGGGAGATCGCACATGCATGACGTGCTGGACGAGCTCCACCGCCGGTGGCAGGCGGGGGAGACCGTGGGAGTCGGGACCGTGGTCGCCACCTTCTCGTCGGCGCCTCGCGCGGCCGGCGCGGCGATGCTGGTGGGATCCGAGGGGGACGTGGTCGGCAGCGTGTCCGGCGGCTGCGTCGAGGGCGCGGTGTACGAGCTGGCGCAGCAGGTCGTGCAGACCCGCACGCCGGTGCTGCAGCGCTACGGCGTGAGCGACGACGACGCGTTCGCGGTGGGCCTGACCTGCGGCGGAATCATCGACATCTTCGTCGAGCGCATCGACCGCGAGTCGATGCCCGAGCTGCCCGACCTGGTCGCCTCGGTCCGCGAGGGAACGCCGGTGGCCGTCGCGACGATCGTGGAGCACGACGATCCGGCGCTGCTCGGCAGGCGGATGCTGGTGTGGCAGGACCGGGTGGGCGGGAGCTTCGGTTCGCAGCGCATCGACGACGCCGTCGTGGACGACGCGCGCGGGCTGCTCGCCACGGGCCGGTCGGGGACGTTGCACTACGGGCCCGAGGGGCAGCGGCGCGGGGAGGGCATGGCGGTGTTCGTGAACGCGTTCGAGCCGCCGCCCCGGATGCTCGTGTTCGGTGCCATCGACTTCGCCGCCGCCATGGCGAGGATGGGCTCCTACCTCGGCTACGAGGTCACGGTGTGCGACGCCCGCCCGGTGTTCGCGACGAAGAGCCGGTTCCCCGATGCGGACGAGGTCGTGGTCGACTGGCCGCACCGCTACCTGACGGCGGAGGTCGAGGCGGGCCGCATCGACCGGCGGACCGTCATCACGGTGCTCACCCACGACCCGAAGTTCGACGTTCCGGTGCTGCAGGTGGCGTTGCGGATCGACGTCGCCTATGTCGGCGCCATGGGCTCGCGCCGCACGCACGACGACCGGATGCGTCGCCTGCGGGAGGCGGGCATGACCGACGCGGAGTTGAAGCGGCTGGCCTCGCCGATCGGCCTCGACCTGGGCGCGCGTACCCCGGAGGAGACCGCCGTGTCGATCGCGGCGGAGATCATCGCGCTCAAGTGGGGCGGCGGCGGACGTCGGCTGTCCGACATCGACGGCCGGATCCACGCCGAATCGCACCGCTGACGAACGGATCCGTCGGCGACCGCGACAGTATCGCCCGAAGGGGTGATGCAAAACGTTCGTTTTGGCGCTGCACTGCAATGTCACCTCTCAAAAGAGGGATCACCGCACGCTCCCGTAGCGGCAGGGGTTGTCGTCGCCGCGCGGACGTAGCAGGGTTGCGTGTGAGGCCGATCACGCGGTGATCGGCTGAGGCCGTTCCACCCGCGGCCCGCTGCGGCGGGTCGAGCCAGTACAGGAGGCCCCATGCGCATCACCGTCACCGTCGACGGAACCCGCTACACCGACGAGGTCGAGCCGCGCACGCTTCTGGTTCACTACCTGCGCAACCAGCTCGGCAAGGTCGGCACCGTGGTGGGGTGCGACACCAGCAACTGCGGTGCGTGCACCGTGCATCTGGACGGGCAGAGCGTGAAGTCCTGCTCGGTCCTCGCCGTCCAGGCCGACGGCAGCGAGGTCACGACGATCGAGGGACTCGCGCGCGACGGCGAGTTGCATCCGGTCCAGAAGGCTTTCCAGGACAACCACGCCCTGCAGTGCGGGTTCTGCACGCCCGGGATGATCATGCAGTCGCTCGACCTGCTCTCCGAGAACCCCGAGCCCGACGAGCAGACCGTCCGCGAGGGTCTCGAAGGCAATCTCTGCCGCTGTACCGGTTATCAGAACATCGTCCGCGCGGTGCGCGACGCCGCGGAGCGGATGCGTCCCGGGGCGGGTCCGGAGGCCGAACGGGTCGGTGAGGCCACCGGCACCGCGACGACGTCGAGCATGGGTGGAGGTGCGGAGTAGTCATGACCGCCACGATCGAACCGGAGATCGGCAAGGCCCGGCTCCGCAAGGAAGACGCGCGGTTGATCACCGGCCGCACTCGCTGGACCGACAACATCACGCTGCCCGGCCTGGTGCACTTCGCCGTGTTGCGCAGCACCATGGCCCACGCCCGCATCACGAACATCGACACGTCGGCGGCGAAGGAGATGCCGGGCGTCATGGCGGTGTACACCGCCGACGACCTCGATCCCGAGGGCGCCATCGGCATGCCGTGCGCCTGGCCGATCACCCCGGACATGAAGTGGCCTCGCAGGCCGATGCTCGCGCAGGGCACCGTCAACTACGCGGGCGAGGGTGTCGCGGTCGTCGTGGCCCGCAGCGCCGAGGAGGCCTACGACGCGCTCGCGGAGATCGACGTCGACTACGAGGAGCTCCCCGTCGTCCTGGGGCTGGAGAACGCGATCGCCGAGGACGCTCCGCTGGTGCACCCGGACCTGGGCACCAACCGCAGTGCGGTGTGGACGTTCGACTCCGCCGAGGCCGGCTCGGGCGACGACGTGGAACGCGCCATCACCGACTCCGAGGTGGTGCTGCGCAAGCGGTTCCGCCAGCAGCGGCTCATCCCGGCGTTCATGGAGCCGCGTTCCGTGGTGGTGGACCCGACGGCCCCGCAGCTCACCATGTGGTCGGCCACGCAGATCCCGCACATCACCAAGACGATGGCCGCGCTGACGCTCGGCATCCCGGAGCACCAGCTCCGCGTCATCGCGCCGGACGTGGGTGGCGGCTTCGGCGGCAAGCTCGCCGTGATCCCGGAGGAGTTCATCGCCCTGCTCGTCGCGCGCAAGCTCGGCAGGCCGGTGAAGTGGACCGAATCCCGGTCGGAGTCGATGACGGCGGCGCACCACGGCCGCGACCAGATCCAGGACATCACGATCTGTGCCACGCGGGACGGCAGGCTGACCGGCCTGAAGGTGGAGCTGCTCGCCGACATGGGCGCCTACCTGAGCCTGGTCGGGCCGGGTATCCCGATCCTCGGCGCGTTCATGTTCAACTCGATCTACAAGCTGCCGGCGTACCACTTCACGTGCACGAACGTCTTCACCAACACCACCGTCACCGACGCCTACCGGGGTGCCGGTCGACCGGAGGCGACGTTCGCGATCGAGCGCATGATGGACGAGCTCGCCGCCGAGCTCGACATCGACCCGATCGAGTTGCGCGAGAAGAACTGGATCGCCCACGACGAGTTCCCGTACACCACCGTCGCGACGCTGACCTACGACTCGGGCAACTACGAGGCCGCCACCGAGAAGGCCCTGCAACTGTTCGGCTACGACGGCCTGCGCCGCGAACAGCGCGAGCGGCGCGAGCGGGGCGACTCGGTGCAGCTCGGCATCGGCATCTCGACGTTCACGGAGATGTGCGGCCTGGCGCCCTCGCGGGTCCTCGGCTCGCTCGACTATGCCGCCGGAGGCTGGGAGCACGCGTCGATCCGCATGCTGCCCACCGGCAAGGTCGAGGTGATCACGGGGTCGTCCGCCCACGGCCAGGGCCACGAGACGGCGTGGAGCCAGATCGTCGCCGACCAGCTCGGGGTCCCGTTCGAGGACGTCGAGATCCTGCACGGCGACACCCAGTCGTCGCACAAGGGCATGGACACCTACGGGTCGCGTTCGCTTTCCGTGGGCGGGATCGCGGTGGTGAAGGCCGCCGAGAAGGTCGTGGCAAAGGCGAAGAAGATGGCCGCTCACATGATGGAGTGCTCCGAGGACGACCTCGAGTTCTCGGCGGGCACGTTCAGTGTGAAGGGCACCGGCCGCTCCACCGGCATCCAGGACATCGCGCTCGCCGTGTTCGCCGCGCACGACCTCCCGGACGGGATGGAACCGTCGCTGGACTCCGAGGCCACCTTCGACCCGGAGAACTTCTCGTTCCCGCACGGCACGCACCTGTGCGCGGTGGAGGTGGACACCGAGACCGGTCGGGTCCAGATCCGCAAGTACGTGTGCGTGGACGACGTCGGCGCGGTCGTCAACCCGCTGATCGTGGAGGGGCAGATCCACGGCGGGCTCGCGCAGGGCATCGCGCAGGCGCTGTTCGAGGAGGCCGCGTTCGACGAGGGCGGCACGCTGATGTCCGGCACCTTCGCCGACTACCTGCTGCCGTCCGCCGCCGATCTGCCGTCGTTCGTCACCGACCGCACCGAGACGCCGTCGACCACCAACCCGCTCGGCGTGAAGGGGGTGGGCGAGGCCGGCACGATCGCCTCGACTCCCGCCGTCGTGAACGCCGTCGTGGACGCGGTACGGCACTACGGGGTGGACGACATCGAGATGCCCTGCACCCCGATGCGGGTGTGGCGGGCCATCCACACCGGCGAGCGCGCTGCAGGCGGTGTGGGCAGTGAGGCCGGGGGCGGCCTCGGTTCGATCGACCCCGAACACGGAGGTGCACAGTGATCCCCGCTCCCTTCGACTACGTCAGGCCGTCCACAGTGGATGAGGCTGTGCGGGCGCTGTCCGAGGCGGGTGAGGACGCGAAACTGATCGCGGGCGGCCAGAGCCTGCTGCCCGTGCTCAGACTGCGTATGGCCGCCCCCACCACGCTTGTCGACCTCGGCCGGATCAGCGAGATGCGCGGGGTCCGTGACGACGGCGACGCCATCGTGATCGGCGCGATGACCACGCATCACGAGGTCGTCAACGATCCCCTCATCGCCGATCACGCGGAACTGCTCGCGAAGGCCACCGCCACGGTGGCGGACCCGCAGGTGCGGCACCGCGGCACGTTCGGGGGTTCGCTCGCCCACGCCGACCCGGCGGGTGACCTGCTGGCTCCGGCTCTGGCGCTGGGCGCGGAACTCGTGGTCCGCGGCATGGACGGCTCGCGCACCGTGGCCGCGACGGAGTTCTTCTCCGACTTCTTCACCACCTCCATGAGGCCGGACGAGATCCTCGTCGAGGTGCGGGTGCCCAAGCACACCGGTTGGCGGGCGCACTACGAGAAGTTCAACCGCGTCGCGCAGGCGTGGTCGATCGTGGCCGTGGCCGCCACCGTGCGGACCGAGGGCGGGAACATCGCCGAGGCCCGGGTCGGGCTCACCAACATGGCCTCGGTGCCCGTGCGGGCCCGAGCCGTCGAGGAGGCGCTGGTGGGGCAACCCGCCACGACGGAGGCCATCCGGGCCGCCGCCGAGCGCGCCGCCGAGGGGACGAGTCCCACGACCGACAGCAATGCCGACGCGGAGTATCGACAGCACCTCGCGCGGGTACTCACGGGTCGGGCACTCACCACCGCAGTCACGGGCTGACGCACTGTGACGGCGGCCGCGTCCCCGAGACCACGCTCGGTAGTGATCACCGGGTTACAGTGGCCTCGGGGACGGCCTTGGTGAAGCAAGGCGGGGACAAGGCCCAGGCACAGTCACGATCGTGAGGAAGGAGGTCGGCCCGTGCGGCTCGACCACGAATTCACCGTTCCGGCGCCCATCGACGAGGTGTGGAAGGCGGTGCTGGACGCCGAACGCGTCGCACCCTGCATGCCGGGAGCCACTCTGACCTCCGTGGAAGGGGACACGTTCAAAGGCACGGTGAAGGTCAAGCTCGGGCCGGTCTCCCTGCTGTACAAGGGGAAGGGCGAGTTCCTCGAGAAGAACGCCGACGAGCGCAAGATCGTCATCAAGGCCTCGGGCAAGGACGCGCGCGGCGCGGGCACGGCCGCCGCGACCGTGACCGTCACGCTGACGGCCGAGGGCAGCTCGACGAAGGGTGCGGTGGCCACCGACCTGAACGTCACCGGCAAGCCCGCCCAGTTCGGTCGCGGCATGATCTCCGAGGTCGGCGGCAAGATCCTCGACGACTTCGCGGGGAACCTGGCCGACATGCTCGGTGCCTCGGGCGCCGAGGGCGCCAAGGAGGCCGAGGCCCAGGCCGCGTCGAGCGCGCCGAAGACCTCCGACGGCGCGACGGCGGGCGCCACCACGGGCACGGCCGCCGGGGCTGTGGACGCGAAGCCTGAGGGCGCGACGGCAGGGGCCACCACGGGCACGGCCGGGGCGGAGACCTCCGCGGCATCCGAGTCGCAGAAGCCGAAGCTGGAGAGCGTGAAGCCGACGGCGGCCACGCCGAGGGAAGCCGAGCCGATCGACCTGTTCGACTACGCGGGTGCGTCCGTCGCCAAGCGCCTTGCACCCGCGCTCGCGGGCCTGGCGGCCCTCTTCGCCTTCCTGGCGGTGCGAAGGCTGCTCCGCCGCCGCTGACATCGTGTCCGCAGCCTGCGCACGCGTGTCCGCACTTCGCGTACGCGTGTTCGCAGGCTGCGCACGCGTCGGGCACGCCACCCGCGGGGAAGGTCGTCGCCGCCGCCGGCGTTGCACCCGACATGCGGGCTGACCACGAGACCGACGTCGTCGTCATCGGTGCCGGACAGGCGGGACTGTCCGCCGCCTACTTCCTGCGGCGCGCGGGGTTGCGAGGGCGAACCGGCACGGACTTCGTGGTCCTCGATCACGGCAAGCAGGCCGGGGGTGCGTGGCAGTATCGCTGGCCCACCTTGCGGATGAGCCGCGTCCACGGCGTCCACGACCTTCCCGGGCTGCGGCTGGCCGAGCTTCCCGAGGCCGGCGATCCCCGACGCCCCGCGGCCGAGGTGATGGCCGCGTACTTCGAGCACTACGAGCAGACGTTCGCGTTGCCGGTGCGCCGACCGGTGAGTGTGCGCGCGGTGGATCGGGCGCCCGACGGCCGGTTCGTGGTCGACAGCGCGGGGGAGACGTGGCTCGCCCGGGGCCTGATCAACGCGACGGGGACGTGGGACAAGCCGTTCTGGCCGTACTACCCCGGCCGCGAGACGTTCCTCGGTCGGCAGCTGCACACCGCCGACTACACCGGACCGGCCCCCTTCGCGGGCGAGCGCGTCGTCGTGGTCGGCGGTGGCACGTCGGCGGTGCAGTTGCTCGTCGAGATCGCGGAGGTCGCGGACAGCACCACCTGGGTGACCCGGCGACCACCGGTCTTCCACGAGGGCGAGTTCACCCCCGAGCACGGGCGTGAGGTCGTCGCCGAGGTCGACCGGCGGGTCCGCGAGGGCAAGCCGCCGCAGAGCGTGGTCGGGGCGACCGGGTTGACGCTCACCCCGGAGGTGCGGGCGGCCAGGGAGGCCGGTGTTCTGGTGCGGCAGCCCATGTTCGAGCGGATCACGCCGCGCGGTGTGCGATGGGCGGACGGCCGGGAGCAGCGCGCCGACGTCATCCTGTGGGCGACGGGTTTCCGTGCCGCACTCGATCACCTGGCGCCGTTACGGCTGCGCGGTCCCGGTGGCGGTATCCGGATGGACGGCACGCGCGTGGCGGGCGTACCGAGGCTGCACCTCGTGGGGTACGGCCCCTCGGCGAGCACCGTCGGAGCGAACCGCGCGGGCCGGGCGGCCGTCCGGGAACTCCTCACCGAGCTGGATCGCTGACGGAAAAGTAATGAATGTGTAAGCGGGAATGACTTCCGGAAGAAATTGTTTTTCGGTATTGTCCGAATAATTGTGGTTAACCTGTCGTGCGTGACAGGTGATGATCTTCAACCCAGCCGTACCGCGTTGTTGTCCGCCGCGGCCCGGGCTGCGCACGTGCTCGTCGACGACGACCCCGCACTGTTCCTCGACGACCTGGCCGAGCGTGTTCTCGGCACGGCGGGTACCGACATGATCCGGTATCACCGCCACCAGGGCGGCCATCCGATTCTGGCCGCTGCGCGCGTGCAAGCCACGTTACGCAGCCGATTCGCCGAAGCCGCACTCCGGGACGCCGTGGGCCGTGGTGTGGACCAGTACCTGCTGTTGGGTGCCGGACTCGACACGTTCGGTGTGCGGTCGGAACTCGCGCGGAGCCTGCTCGTCGTCGAGGTCGATCATCCGGCTACCCAGCGATGGAAGCGGTCGCGGCTGGCTGACACCGGCCTGGACGCATCGAGCGCCGTGCGTTACGTCGACGCCGACCTGACCGCCGACGCGGTCCTCGACCGCGCGCTGTCGGTGGGACTCGATGCCTCGCGTCCCGTGTTCGTCAGCTGGCTCGGTGGAGTTCCGTACTTCCGGCCCTGTGAGCTCAGCCGGGTGCTGTCGGACCTGGCTCGGCTGCCTCCGGGAAGCGAGTTGGTCGCCGATTACCACGTGCCGCCGGATTGGCAGGACGATCACGCCGAGCTCTACGTGCGGGCGGTGTCCGAGGTGGCCTCCGACGGCGCGGAACCGTGGCGGAGCAGCTTCACGCCCGACGGCGTGGCGGCGCTGCTCGCGGAGAACGGGTTCGTCGTGGTGACCGATCACTCCGAGCGTGACAGTGTTCCTGCCGGATTCTGGGAGCGCCGGGACGGGCTGAGGCCCGGAAGCCTCATGCGGTTGGTCCACGCCCGGAGGACAGCCGACGGATAGGTCGCTCGCGGCGTACGGGAAGTGCGGACACGCGTGCGCAGGCCGCGGACACGAGTGCGGGAAGTGCGGACACGCGTGCGCAGGCCGCGGACACGGCGGTGGGGGGCAACGGCGGCCGCTACTCTCGACCACGTGCGCACCGACGGCAGGCTGGACGACCGCGTGGTCGACGCGGTTTTGGCCGTCGCCGTGTCCGCGGTGGTCGGGGTCGCGATCGCGGCCGACCTCGGAGGAACGCGGAGTCCGGACGCGCCCGCCTTCCTCTTCGCCGTCGGACTCGGCGCGCTGATGTTCGTGCGCCGGTCTTACCCGGTGCTGACGCTGGCGGCCACCGTCGTGGGCATCATCGGCTACTACCTCGCGGACTATCCCCCGATCGGACTCGCGATCCCGGTGGCGGCGGCCCTGTACTCGGCGGCCGAGGCGGGACGGACCCGGGTGGCGGTGTCCGTGGCGGTCGGGCTGCTGGTGGTGACGACGGCGTTCCGTCTCGCGGAGGGGGACGACCCGGCCTACCTGTTCGGGTTCGAGTTCGCGTCCACCGTCGGACTGATGGCGGCGGCGATCGCCCTGGGCGACGGTGTCCGGTCGCGCGCGCTGCTCGCGGCGGAGTACGCACAGCGGGAGCGGCGGAGGCGGGAGGAGGAGCGCATGCACCTCGCGCGCGAGGTGCACGACGTGCTCGGTCACACCGTCACCGTCATCTCGATCCAGGCGAACGTCGCGGCCGAGGCCGTCGACGACGACCCCGAGGCCGTGCGGGCCGCGCTGGGAGTGATCCGCGAGGCGGCCGACGGAGCCGTGCGCGAGTTGCGCGCGACGGTCGGACTGCTGGCCGGTCCCGAGGAGCACGACCCCTCGCGGGCTCCGGTCGGGAGCCTGCGCCACCTCGACGACCTGGTGCGGGCGACGTCCGACAGCGGGTTGCCCGTCGACACGGAGGTGGAGGGCACACCGAGAGCGCTACCCTCCGCGGTGGACGTGACCGCGTACCGGATCGTGCAGGAGGCGCTGGCGAACAGCCTGCGTCACGCGGAGGCCACGCGCGCCACGGTCCGGCTCCGCTACGCCGACGATCGGGTGGTGATCAGTGTCGCCGACGACGGACGTGGCTGGTCGGGGTCGATGGACGAGTCGGGCGGCCGAGGTCTGCGTGGCATGCGTGAGCGGGTGGCCCTGCTCGGCGGAGAGCTGGCCGTCGACTCCGCACCCGGTCGTGGCTTCCGCATCGACGCCGACCTACCCCTGGAGCCGTGATGATCGAAGTCGTGGTCGCCGACGACCAGCACCTCGTCCGGGCGGGCCTGTGCTCGTTGCTCGACCGCGCCGACGACATCGCCGTGGTGGGTGAGGCGTCGGACGGGGCGAGCGCGGTGAACGCCGTGCGTTCGCTACGCCCCGACGTCGTCCTCATGGACATCCGGATGCCCGGCATGGACGGCATCGAGGCGACTCGGCACATCACGGCCGACCCGGGACTGCGCGCGGTGCGGGTGGTCGTGTTGACGACGTTCGACACCGACGAGCACATCTTCGACGCGATCCGCGCGGGCGCGGCCGGTTTCCTCCTGAAGAACACGGCGCCCGAGGAGTTGCGGGCGGCGGTGCGCACGGTGACCGGCGGCGAGGCGTTGCTGTCGCCCTCGGTCACCCGGCGTGTGCTCGCGGCCGTGGCCGCCGACAGCGGTTCGATGCAGCCGAGGTTGCTCGACTCGTTGACCGGCCGTGAGCGCGAGGTGCTCGCGCAGGTCGCCGCCGGGTTGTCCAACGCGGAGATCGGGGCGGTACTGCACCTCAGCCCGGCCACGGCGCGGACCTATGTCAGCAGGCTGCTGGCCAAGCTGGGGGCGCGCGACCGGGCGCAACTCGTGCACATCGCCTACGAGTCCGGGTTGGTGCGGCCGGGTCGGGTCAGCGGTCGCGGTGAGTCGCCGCGCCCGCGTTGAGGCGCGACTGATAGCGCTCGCGGGCTTCGTCGAGTAGTTCCGGCGCGATCCACGCGACCGGACGGATGTCCACCACTAGCGGTTCGTTGTCGGGACCGAAGTCCACCTGGCGCCCGGACAACAACCACGGCCGTGCGCCTTCGTCGAGTTCGCGGAGGTACTGGCACACCCGTCGGGCGAGCCAGTCCTCGAGAGGCAGCGTCCACCAACCGGGTGCTGCGAGTGGATTGACCGACACGCCGGGCATCGTGAGGCCACTCTCGTGGTCGTTGCTGGAGTGGTGCGCGTCCGAGTCGGGGCCGGGCGAGTAGCGCAGGTAGGGGGCCTCGCCGGAGCTCGTGAGCTCAGCCAGCTCCGCCAGTGTGCGCACGGTGCGCATCTCCGCTGCCATCCCGACAGCATTACCCGTCCCACGGCGGTGGCAATCGTGCCGTCTGCCGTCTGCCCCGCGTGTTCCCCTCGCACCTTCAGTGGAAAGTGGACGGTGATGTTCCGTCCGGTGCACATTCCGTCACTCACGTGGTGGTTTCGTTGCGCGCCAAGGATTGCCGATCTCGATCCCTGCGCACTCTGTAGCCATACGGGCGCGGAGCGTACTTGTGTAGCGCACCGTTGATGTGATCGATATCCAGAACTTCGAGGAGAACCTTGACCATGGCAATCCGCAAGGGCGCAGTCGTCACTGCGATCGCGATCGGCGCCGCACTGGCCGTCACCGGTACCACCAACGCTTCCACCGACGAGGACTGCAGCACCGGCATGTCGGCGCCGTGGTCCGACGAGTGCGCCGACTTCAAGTTCACCAGCAGCGACGACGACCACGACAAGGACTGGGACAAGGACAAGGACTGGGACAAGGACAAGGATCACGACAAGGACTGGGACCACGGCAAGGACTGGGACCACGGTAAGGACCACGACGACGACTGGGACAAGGACCGGGACAAGGACTGGGACCACGGTAAGGACCACGACGACCGGGACAAGGACCACGACAAGGACTGGGACCACGGCAAGGACAAGGACCACGACAAGGACTGGGACCACGGCAAGGACAAGGACCACGACAAGGGTGGCGACCGCGACAAGGACCGCGAGAAGCGCCACCACCACAAGGAGCAGGTCGACAGGAAGCCGCACGGTGGTGTCGAGACCGGTGACGGCTCGCTGGCGGCCCTGCTCTGATCTGGCCCACCATGCGTGATGTGACGTCTCGTCGTTCCCGCCCGTCGGTACGCCGGCTGGCGGGAGCGGCGGCGTTGGCCCTCCTGCTCCTCCTCACCGGCTGCGGCGGCTCGGACGGCATTTCCGGGCACGCCGAGGCGGCGCCGGAGCAGGTGGAAGCCGACGTCGAGACCTTCCTGCCGCCGGCGCCGCCGTCGGGGCTGCACATCCCGAGCCTCGGCGTGTCCACGGACATGTTCGTGGGGCTGGAGCTCACCTCCGACAACACGATGGAGGTGCCCGAGGGGGCCGAGGCCGTCGGGTGGTACGTCGAGTCACCCACCCCGGGGGAGCACGGTCCGTCGGTACTGGCCGCCCACGTCGACTGGCAGGGTCAGAAGGGCGTGTTCTTCGACCTCCGCAATCTCGAGGTCGGCGCCGACGTGATCATCGATCGCGCCGACGGCACGAGCATCCTGTTCCAGATCGACGAGGTCGAGCAGTACCCGAAGGACAGCTTCCCCACCGAGCGGGTGTACGGCGACACCGAAGGCCCCGAGTTGCGGCTCATCACCTGCGGTGGTGACTTCGACCGGTCGCAGGCGAGCTACCGCGACAACGTCGTCGCGTACGCCACGATGGTGGACGTCGAGGGGTAGGCGCCGTCGAGGCAGGCCCCGTTCTCTCACCCCGTTGCGGAGACGTCGGACACCTCCGCCGGGAAATGACACGCGACCGGATGATCGGTGTCGCGGTGGACGAGTTGCGGCTCGTCGACCCGGCACCGATCTTCTGCTTTCCAGCACCGCGGGTGGAACCGGCAGCCCGAGGGTGGGGCGAGTGGTGACGGGGCGTCCCCGCGCAACACGATCTCGTCGGTCGCCGTGGAACGCCAGTCGTCCAGGCTGGGCGCGGCCGACAGGAGTGCCTGGGTGTACGGGTGTGCCGGACGTTCGTAGAGCTCGGCGACCTCGCCGGTCTCGACGATCGTGCCCAGATGCATCACCGCGACCCGGTCGGCGAAGTGCCGCACCACGCCGAGGTCGTGGGTGATGAACAGGTAGGCGACTCCGAGCTCGCGTTGGAGCTCCGCGAGCAGGTTCAGGATCTGCGCCTGGATCGAGACGTCGAGCGCCGACACCGCCTCGTCGCAGACGATGAGCCGTGGCTTCACCGACAGCGCCCGCGCGATGGAGATGCGTTGCCGTTGCCCGCCGGAGAACTGGTGCGGGTAGCGCTGGGCGTGGCTCGGGTTGAGCCCGACCCGCTCCAGCAGTGAGGCGACTTCGGTGTCCCAGTCCTCCCGGGCGACGAGGCCCGGGTGGATGCGCCACGCCTCGCTGAGCAACTCGTACACCGTCATGGTGGGGTTGAGCGACGCGTAGGGATCCTGGAACACGAGCTGGACCTCACGCCGGAGTCGCTTGCGTTCAGCGTGGGACAGCGTCGCGATGTCCCGGCCGTCGAAGCGGACCTCACCGGACAACGGCCGCAGCAGGCCGACCACTGTGCGGGCCACGGTGGACTTCCCGCAGCCCGACTCGCCCACGAGACACAGAGTCTCGCCCGGGTGGACGGTCAGGTTCACCCCGGCGACGGCGCGCACCTCGCGCCGCCGCCCCCAGGCGCCCTGCCGCTGCCGGTAGCCGGCGACGAGATCGACCAGCTCAAGCACGGGTCGCGAGTGACTCGTCATGGGTCACCACCTCCTCGGCGAAGTGACATGCGCTCGTCCGGCCGGGCGACACGGTGCGCAGTGCGGGTTCCTCGGTACGGCAACGCTCCTGTGCGAACGGGCACCGGGGGTGGAACGCGCAGCCGCTCGGCGGCGACGTGATGTCCGGTGGGTAGCCGTCGATGGGGCGGACGGTGCGTTCCGCGTCCCGGGCCGACGGACTCGCCGCCATCAGTCCCCGTGTGTACGGATGCGCTGGCGCGCTGAAGAGGTCGGCGACCGTGCCCGACTCGACGGCCCTTCCGGCGTACATCACGACGACCGACTGGGCCGTCCGCGCGACCACACCGAGGTCGTGACTGATGATGATCAGCGCGAGTCCGGCTTCCTGCCGTTGGCGCAGCAACCGCAGGATCTGTGCCTGCACCGTCACGTCGAGGGCGGTGGTCGGCTCGTCGGCGATGAGCAACCGAGGTTGCAGCGCCATCGCCATCGCGATCATCACCCGCTGGCGCATCCCGCCGGAGAACTCGTGCGGGTAGTTGCCCGCGCGGGCGGCGGCGTCCGGGATGCCGACCTCGGTCATCGCCTCGATCGCCTTCTGCCGTGCCTCGGCCCGGCCCAGCCCCCGACGGCGGCGGAAGACCTCGCCGATCTGGTAGCCGACCGTCAACGACGGGTTCAGTGCGCTCAGCGGGTCCTGGAAGATGATCGCCAGTTCCTCACCGCGGAGCCGGCGCAGCTCGTCGTCGGTGCGGGACAGCAGGTCGCGTCCGTCGAAGCGGATGCTGCCCGCGGTGACCCGCGCCTGTGGGGGCAGGAGACCGAGCACGGCGAGTGAGCTGAGGCTCTTGCCGCTGCCCGACTCGCCCACGATCGCGAGCGACTCGCCCGCCTCGACGGCGAACGACACGCCCCGCACCGCCGACACGTCGCCGAACGCGACGGCGAGGTCGGACACCTCCAGTAGCTTGTTCATCGGATCACCGCCGGGGTCTCGGGGGTCGCCGGGTTCGCTGTGGCCTTGCGGTTCTTCGCGCTCTTCGGGTCGGTGCCGTCCCGGAACGCGTCTCCGAGAACGCCGACGCAGATCACCACCAGGGTCAGCGCCACCCCGGGCACCGTGGCGATCCACCAGGCCGAGTCGAGGTAGTCGCGCCCGTTGGCGATGGTCGAACCCCACGACGCCTGGTCGAGGGGGACACCGAGCCCGAGGAACGACAGCGCGGCCTCGGCGACCATGGTCAGGCCGACCTGCATCGTGGCGGCCACGACGAGCGGCTGGACGCAGGACGGGAAGACGTAGCGGGCCATGATCCGCACGTCACTCGCGCCCATCACCCGCGCCGAGTCGACGAACTCGCGGTTGCGTGCGGCCAGCGCCGAGCCCCGGACGACCCTGGCGAAGATCACCCACCGGGTCACCGCGAGCGCGATGATGACGTTGAGCAGGCTCGGGCCGAGCACTCCCGCCACGAGGATGGCGAGCAGGATGCTGGGGAAGGCCAGTTGCATGTCGCCGATGCGGGAGATGACGGTGTCGAGCCAGCCTCCGTAGTAGCCGGCCAGCAGGCCGAGCACGAGGCCGACGAGCCCACCGACGACCACCACGGTGCCCGCGACCAGCAGCGAGACACGGGATCCCGCGATGAACTGGGCGAACACGTCGCGGCCGTCCTGGTCGGTGCCGAGCAGCGCGAAGCCGCCGTCGGACAGGGTGCTTCCCGGGGGCAGCAGGCGATCGGTGACGCTGGTGGCGACGCCGTCGTAGGGCACGATCAGGGGGCCGAACACCGCGACGAGCGCGAACAACACCAGCACTCCGCCCGCGATCTTGGCAGCCGTGGACCTCATACGGTCTCCAGGGTGATTCTGGGGTCGAGGTGGAAGTACAGGACGTCGACCAGCAAGTTGAGTCCGATGTAGAACACGGCGATCAGAAGGATCGCCGCCTCGGCCACCGCGTAGTCGCGATGGACGATCGAGTCGATCATCAGGGAGCCGATGCCCTGCCACGCGAACACCTGCTCGATGATGACCGCGTCGGCGATGAAGTTGCCCATCACGAGACCGAGGACGGTCACCACGGGAGTCAGCGTGTTGCGCAGGACGTGGACGTTGAACACCACGTGCTCGGGCAGGCCTTTCGAGCGTGCGGTGCGAACGTACTCCTTGCCCAGTTCCTCCAGCGTGCCGTTGCGGACGAGCCGGGCGAGCCAGCCGATGAACGGCAGCGCGAGGGTGAACGCGGGCAGGATCGCGCCGAGCGGCGTGCCGTCGGCGGTGCCGGGCAGCAGGTCCAGCATCCTCGCGAAGATCAGCACCAGCATGATGCCGACCCAGAACGACGGCAGTGCCTGGCCCGCCAGCGACAGGTACGACACCAGCCGGTCGGCGAGCCTGCCGGTGTGGCGGGCGGCGTAGACGCCGAGCGGGAAGCCGATCAGCACGGTCAGCAGCAACGCCCAGCCCGCGAGGGTGAGTGTGGACGGAAGCCGTTCGAGCACGGTCGACAGCGCGTCGCCGCCGAGCCGCCACGACTCTCCGAAGTCGAGGGTCAATACCTCGCCGAGGTGGCGCACGTACTGGTCCCACAGCGGATCGTTCAGGCCGAGTTGTTCGCGGGCCGCGTCGAGTTCCGCCGCGGTGGCCTGAGCGCCCAGCATGAGCGAGGCGGGGTCACCGGACACGACGCGCAACACCACGAAGACGATGGTGATCGCGCCGAAGATGAGGAACACCGACTGTCCCAGCCGGCGTGCGATGTAAATGATCACGTCATTGTGCCCTTACTGGCTCGGCTGGATGCCCGCACGACGAGGCCGCACCGTTCGCGCCGCTTCTCTGCGGCGGTCTCACCGTCGTCGCCGTGGCTCCGCATGCGTTGGAGCAGCAGGTCGACGGCAGCGGTGCCGATCTGCGCGGCGGGCAGCCGCACGGTGGTCAGCCCTGGACTGAGGTAGGCGGAGAACGGGTGGTCGCCGAACCCGCCGACCAGCACGTCGTCGCCCACCCGCAGGCCGGCCTCGGTCAAGGCGCGGTACACGCCGAGCGCGAAGTAGTCGTTGCCGACCATGATGGCGTCGGGAAGATCGCCCTGGCTGACGATGTCCTGCGCCAGCCGGTAGGCGTCGGCGGGCTCCCACGGGAGGGCGAGCGACTCCCGGCGCCGGGTGGGAACCGAGATCACGGGGTCTCCGGACGACTCGATACCCGCCTCGGTCAAGGCCTTGCGGAAGCCTGCGACCCGTTCCGCGACGGGGGAGATCGGGAGGTCTTCCTCGAACAGGCAGAGCGAGCGTGCGCCACCCTCGACGAGGTGACGGGTGGCCTCGTAGGCGGCGTGGTGGTAGTCGACGCCGACGAAGTCGAGGTCGAGCGTGGGGACGTCACGGTTGAGGCAGACCATCGGGATTCCCGACTCGTGGAGCCGTTCCCAGTGCTCGCCCTCGCCCTGGACGGGAACGACCAGCGCACCGTCCACACCCCACCGCAGCAGCGTGTCCGCGGCACGGCGGTCGACGTCCGGACTCTCCTCGGTGACCAGCAGCATGAGCGAGTAGCCGTGGGTGCGGCCGCGTTGCTCGATGGTGCTGATCAGCCGGGCGTAGAACGGGTTCGACGGGTTGGTGATCACCAAACCGAGAGTCATGGCGGAGCCGAGGACGAGGGACCGGGCCATCGAGTTCGGGACGTAGCCGAGGCGCGCGGCCTCCGCCTTGATCCGGGCCCGGGTGTCCTCGCCGACGCTGTCCTTGTCGGCCAGCGCCCGGGACACGGTGTTGACCGACACCCCGAGCGACTTGGCGATGTCCTTCAGCGTCACCCGCCGCGACTCAACCATGATCTTCCCCTCAGTTCTCGAGCCTCACGCCGCGCAGGTCCGGCTGGTTGCTCGGAACGGGTTCGAAGCCCTTCACGTCACTGCGCAGCGCGTAGGTGCTGACCAACGCAGCTGGGAAGATACCGACGGCGTCGTCCCAGATGATCCGGCACGCCTCGGCGTACAACTCGCGGCGTGTGGTCTGGTCGGACTCCCTGTGTGCCTGGCGCAGGATCGTGTCGAGCTCCTCGTTGGCGTAGCCCATCCGGTCCGCGGCCGAGTCGTACAACCTGCCCAACGTGAAATCGGCATCGCCCGTCGTGACCGTGTTGATCTGCAGGTCCATGTCGAAGTCCTTGTCGTTGAGACGTTGCAGCCACACGGCCTTCTCCACGTTCTGCGCCTCCACGACGACGCCGATCTTCGCCCAGTCCGAGATCATCGCCTGGGCGAGTCCGTCGGCGAGCGGGCCCGTGCCGGAGAACCACATCAACGACGTGCGGAACCCGTCGCCCAGGCCCGCCGCGGCCAGCTCCCGCTTGGCTCCTTCCGGGTCGTACGGATACGGCTGCTGGGGTGCGTGCCCGAACACGGTCGACGGGATGGGCGCGGTCATGAGCTCCGCGCCCGGCCCGTACAGGTTCTCGACGATGGTCGCGACGTCCACGGCCTTCCACAGTGCTCGGCGCACGCGCGGGTCGGTGAACGGCTCGCGGCCGCAGTTGAACCAGTTGAAGTAGTACGCATAGCTCGGCACCGTCTCCAACGTGATGCCGTCGCGGCCGTCGAGTTGCCGGATCTGGTCGGGCGGCACCGGCCAGAGGACGTCCAGCTCGCCGGTCCGCAACGCGGTGATCTGGCTGGACGTCTCCGGGATGTGCGGCAGTGCCGCCCGTTCCAGGGTGGGCTTGCCGCCCCAGTAGTCCGCCGCCGCGAGTTCCAGCGTGGCGGAGGGAGTGAACGACTCGACCCGGAACGGGCCGCTGCCGATGGGCTTGCGGAAGAAGCCGTCACTGTCCATCTTGTCCGCGGGGAGGATGAACATCAGCGTGAGGTTCACCGGCAGCGTGCCCAGGGGTTCCTCGGTGACCACCCGCACGGTGTGGTCGTCGGGGGCCTCCACCTCGACGACCGACGTCCACAGCGCGGACTGCGCCGTGCCCGCATCCCGGACACGCTCCAGCGAGGCCTTGACGTCCCGCGCGGTCAGCGGAGTCCCGTCGTGGAACCTCACGTCGTCCCGCAAGGTGAGGACCCACGTCGTGGGAGCGGTCTGTTCCCACGACGTGGCGACGCTCGGCGCCAGCTTCTCGCCGTCGCGCCGGATGAGCGTGTCGTAGATGAGCCTGCTCGCGAGCAGAGTGCTCTCGTCGACGCTACTGGGCCCGTGCGGGTCGAGGTCGTTGATCGGCTGGCTGAACGCCGCCCGCAACAGGCCCTCGGCTCCGGCTCGGGTGCCGCCTCCGAAACTGCAGGCGGCGAGGTAGGCGCCGGCGAGACTCAGACTGCTGATCTTGAGAAAGCTACGCCGGTCGAAGGGGGTCGCCATGGAATCCTCCAGGACTCACTCTTTGAGGGTGAGGTAGATCTGCACCTTGACCGATTCCCCTTCTCCCTCAACGGTTCCCTTGATGCGCAGCCACTGCCCGAACTCGCGCACCGGCCACGAGTGCAGCGTGGTTCCCTCGACGACCTGCGGGGGCACTTCGGCGTCGCACCAGTGCAGGCCGTCGGGCGAGATCTGGGTGGTGAGGCGCAGCCGGGTGGTCGGCGTGGAGCTTTCCAGCACCTGCACGAACCAGCGGGCCTCACCGGCCCAGGCCGCTTCGAACGGCTCGGTGGCGAAGTCGCCGTCGAAAACCCGATAACGTTCGAGAACCGCTGTCTGCGTCTGTCGCATGAGGACCTACCAATCCACCGAGATGAGCACCGAGTCCAGGAACATGAAGTTGCGGACGTTGGTGTGCGTGCGGGTGCTGACGTAGAAGTTGAGCAGGTTGTCGAGCGAGTCGTAGCGCTCCTCGTACGCGGGCACGGGGATGTCGCGCATGTCGTACACGCGGTCGTTGACCTGCAGCTCGACGTTGCGCTGCGCCTCGGTGTCGATCTGCCAGCGCAGGTAGTGCCAGTTGACCTTGGTGGGCACCTCGTTGTAGCAGAACGACTGCGGTTCGCCGAAGGCGCGCCAGTCCTCGGGATTCGGCGCGGTGAAGTCATCCGTCGGGCCGAGGTTGGCCTTGCCCTCCAGGTGCTCGCGCGGCGTCGGTTCGGGCACCACGGGGTACATCCAGCGGCGGGTGAACCGGTTCTCCAGGTCGGTGTTCTGGTAGCGGATGACGTTGTGGTAGCGCACGCCCCGGTCGTCGCAGATGTCGGTGGCGATGGTGAAGGCGCCGAACTGCTGCTCCGACGGGTGGATGTTGCCGTCCCACTCACCGGCTCCGGCCTGCTCGTACGCGCGGTTCTCCTCCGACGAGGCTTCGGCCTTGTAGGTGAAGTAGGTCTCGAACTGCACGAGGCCCTTCTTGGCCATGGTGAGCCTGCGGATCGCCACGCCCGTGTGCCCGGCGAGCGGGCGGGTCGACACCTTCAGCGCGTAGGTGCCGGTCATCGCCCCGTGGGTTCCGGTGTCGAAGAACGTGCAGGAGCTGAGCTGCGGCGGGCGGAAGTCCTTCATGTGGGCGTCGACGGTGTCGAGGTCGCCCTTGCCGTCGTGGTTGCCGATCAGTTCGGTCCAGCCGTGGGTGCCGGAGTTGAACTGGTCGAAGACGAGGATGCGCGACAGCGGGTTGTACCGCGACAACGCCGGATCGGCGTCGAGCATGGCCCGCCGCAGTTGTGCGGACAGGTCGGTGTCAGTGGTGTTACCCAACGTTTTCAGCTCCTGGAGACAGGGCGTAGGGAGAGGATTAACGTTAACGTGAGCGATCATTCGGCTCCGTGGTGGGAAAGCTAACCCGGCCGTGGTCGCCAAGTCAACGGTGTGGACCAAGGAAAATCGAGGCTTGACGGCAGCGTGCACGCCACTTAGCGTTAGCGCTCCCGTTAACGTTCACTTCTACGGTGGCACCGCTGCGCGACGACTTTTCCGCACGGCGGTGTCGTGCCGCGTTCTCGTCGCAGCACGTCCTGCGCCGACCGTCCCGAGCAACACGGCGGCGCTTCTTCTGGGGAAGGAGATCCCATGCGTGTCAGGGCCGTTCTCGCCTCCGCCGCCGTCACCGTCTCCCTGCTGGCGGCGCCTCCCGCCGCGGCGGAGCCGGAACTCCGGCCGTGTGCCGATGCGCCCGCCGTGCCGGTGCGTACCGGAACGGCGTTCAACAACCCCGCCGCCGGACATCCGACCGGCGTGGTCGAGCAGATCTGTTCACTGGTCAAGCAGGCCGAGCCCGGCTCGACCATCCGGCTGGCCCACTTCGTCGTCTCCGGCGACGCGGGGCAGGATTTCGTCGACGAGCTGCTCAAGGCACACCGGCGCGGCGTCGACGTACAGGTGGTCCTCGACGGCTGGCAGGACGACACTCCCGCCGCGACCGCCCTGCGGGACGCACTCGGCACCGACGAGACGCGGGCCTCCTGGCTGCACGTGTGCGGCAACCTCTCTCCGGAGGGCAACACGTCCTCGTGCATCGGAACCAAGGGGCAGCACAACAAGTTCTACCTGTTCTCGCGTACCGGTGGCCGCTCCGACGTGGTGGTGCAGTCGTCGGCCAACTTCACCGACCTCAACTCGTCGGTGTACTGGAACAACGCCACGACCATCGTGGAGAACCGCCGCCTCTACGACGCCTACGCGTCCTACTTCGCCGACCTCGCACGGGAACAGCAGGACGACGACTACTACCGCACCGTCACCACCGGGATGCCGGGCGGGTTCGTGCGGGCGCACTTCTTCCCGCGTGCGCAAGGCGATCCGATCGAGGAGTTCCTCGACGAGGTCGGGTGTGACAGCGGCACCACCGTCCTTATCGGAATGTCCGAATGGGACAGCTATCGCGTGGGCATCGCGGAACGGCTCGTCGAGTTGGCCGAGCAGGGCTGCGAGATCCGGATCGTGCACGGGCCGGTGGACGACGACGTCGAGGCGTTGCTGTCGAGCCACGACGACATCACCGCGCGGACACTGGACGACTCCGCCGCGCTGCCGGGCCGGATCCACTCGAAGTACCTGATCGTCGAGGGCGACGTCGCGGGTGACGCCGACGCCCGACGAGTGCTGACCGGCAGCCCGAACTTCAACCACACGTCCCTGCGTCGCAACGACGAGGCGATGATCATGACGAACCTGAGGTCGGTCTACGACGACTACCGCGAGAACTTCGAGCAGATGTACGCCGCCGCGCGGTGACCGGTGCCGGGTCGCGGACACCGCACGTGCCCGCGACCCGGGTCAGTACTGCACCGGGGTGTTGAACTCCAGCAACGCCGCCTGCCCCGTCCCGTCCCAGCGCACCGTGGTGATGGCGCAGTTGCGGAACACCGGGAACACCGAGCGGTACGAGCGCAGCGGCAACCCCAGCAGGTGGCACAGCAGCAGACGGTGGGCCGTGGAGTGCCCGACGACGAGTACCCGGCCGTCGGGGTGCTCGCGCGCGATGTCGGTGGCGTAGCCCGTCATCCGCTTCACCGCGAGCACCGGGTCCTCCCCGCCGGGCAGGTAGTGCGTCACGGGGTCGTCGACGAACGCGGCGCGCGCCTCGGGGAAGTCGCGGTTCATCTCCTCGGCGGTGAGGCCTTCGCCCCGGCCGAAGTCGAGTTCGACGATGCGCTCGTCGACGTGCGGGTCGAGCCCGGTCGCGCGGGCGACCGGTTCGGCCGTCTCCCGCGCGCGGGACAGCGGCGACACCCACACCGCGTCGAGTTCGGCCGTGGCCGACCAGCCGCCCAGCACCTCGGCCTGCCGCCTGCCGTGGTCGGTCAAGGCCACGTCGGTGCGGCCGGCGTAACGGTTGCCGTCGTGCCAGACGGTTTCGCCGTGGCGGACGAGAACGAGTTCGGTCATCGCGTGCTCCGGTGGTGTGCGTGGTCGGCCAGTTCGGTGGGCAGCCAGCCTCGCTCGCGCAAGGCGTCGATCAGGGTCAGGTAGCCCTCGGTGAGGACGTCGGTGTCGGCGGCGACGGGTTCGACGGTCACGGTGTCGCGGACGGTCTCGCGCGCGGCCTCGGCGAGCGACGACTCGGCGGACCGGGCGAGCAACGCCATGCCCACGGCGGGATCGGCGTTGCCGGGAACGGTGAGCGGGCGGCCGAGCGTGGTCGCGCGCACCCGGGTCCAGTACTCGTTGCGCGCGCCGCCCCCGGTCGTGGTCAGGGTGCCGTCGACGGGGGCGCCGAGCAGGTCGAGGTAGTCGAAGCAGAGCCGTTCGACGAACGCGACACCGCGCAGCACGGCGGCGTAGGCGTCCACCTCGTCGGCGGGCGTGCCGAGTGTGAACCGCTGCGCCTCGGCGGCGACGAACGGGAACCGCTCGCCCTGCGACACCAACGGATACGTCACGAGTGTCGTGGTCGGACGGTCGGCCGCCAGCGCGGTGAGCCGGTCGAGATCCGCCCCGGCGAAGAGGTCGCTGAGGACTCCCGCGCCCACGCTGGACGCACCGCCCGGGAGCCAGTTGCCGTCCGGGGCGCGGTGGGAGTAGACGACGCCCAACGGGTCGTGCAGCCGGTTGTCGGTGACGCCCTTGAGGACGAGCGTGGTGCCGAGAACGCTGTTCCACGACCCGACCGAGAACGTCCCGGAGCCCAGCACCGACGCGCAGCCGTCGGTCATCCCCGCGACGATCGGTGTGCCCGCCGGGATGCCCGTCGCCTCCGCCGCCGCGGCGCACACCTCGCCGAGGGGCGTGCCGGGGCGCACCACCTCGGGCAGCACGTGCGCCGGGATGCCGAGCGCGTCGACGACGTCGGTGGGCCAGCGTTCGCCGTCGAGGTCGTAGCCGGTCTTCAACGCGTGGCTCGAATCGACCGCGGTGAGCCGTCCCGCGAGCTTCCCCGTGAGGTAGTCGGCCTGGTGCAGCAGGCGGGTCCGGTCGGTGGGCGGGTGGTGGCGCAGCAACCACAGCAGCTTCGGCAGCGCCCACGACGCCTGCGGGCGGTAGCCCAGCGACTCCCACAGCGCGGCGCCGGCCTCGTGCACCCGGCCGACCTCGTCGGCCGCCCGCGCGTCGTCGTACATCAGCGCGGGGGTGAGGGGACGCAGCTCGGTGTCGGCGAGCAGGATCGTGCCCGACGTCGCGCACAGGGACAGCCCGCGCACCGGCCGGGAGCCCAGCGCGCTCGTCGCCTCGGCGCAGGCCGTGGCGAGCGCCGACCACCACTGCTCCGGATCCTGCTCGTGCCGTCGTTCTCGTCGCGCGCTGTCCAGCGGCCGGGACGCGCTCGCCACCACGGCACCGGTCCGCTCGGTGGCCACACACCGCACGCTCTGGGTGCCGATGTCGAGGCCGAGCCACACGGGGGCGTGGCGACCGGTCGAAGGGCGCGTACTGGTTGCCATGTCGATTCTTCCTGTGTCGTGTAGCGGGGTTCGGGACTGTCCTGTCCGGACGGGCGCCCCGTCACCGGGTCCCGAGGTGCCAGCCCTGCGCGGAGACGTCGCGCAGCGCGCGGAACCTCTCGTACTGCTCGGCGTAGTGCCCGACGCGGCCGGGCTCGGGTTCGTAGGTGCGGTCCAGCCGCACGTGCCGGCTCGCCGCGCTCGTCATGTCGGGCTCCGCGCCGGTGGCGACGAGGCCGCTCAGGAAGGCGCCCTTGGCTCCCACCTCGCCGTCGGCCGGACGCACGACGCGCACGCCCGTGACGTCGGCGATGAGGCGGCACCACAGCTCGCTGTTCGCACCACCGCCGCAGACCCGCAGCTCGGTGACCTCCGCCGTGGTCGCCGCGAGGCAGTCCCTGACGACCATCGTGAGGCCCTCGAACACGGCGAGGGCGACGGCGTCGCGCCCGTGTTCGAGGCTCAGCCCCCAGAACGTGCCCCGCGCCGCCGTGTCCAGGAACGGAACGCGTTCCCCGGCGGGCGAGAGGTAGGGCAGGAACGTCAGCCCGTTCGCACCCGGGGCGGCCTGCTCGGCGAGTGTGCTCAGGCCACGCGGGTGGTCCAGGCCCAGGAGGCGGCACGCCCAGCCGAGTACCTCGGTGCCGGCCAGCGTCGGGAAGGCACGGACGACCTCGGTGCCGGAGCTGAGCAGGAGGGTGAGCCCCGACGGCGCGCCGGAAGTGTCGGAGGTCTCGACGGTGTCGGTGAACACCTCCGTGCACAGCGTCGTCCCGAGGATCGTGCAGGCCAGCCCGGCTTCCGTGGCACCCGCGCCCAGGGCCGTCGAGGCCACGTCGTACGGCGCGAGCACCACGGGCGTGCCCTCGGGGAGTCCGAGTTCGCCCGCCGCCCGGCGCGACAGGCCCGCCGTCGTGTCGGCGCCGTCGAGCACCCGGGGCAGGAACCGGCGGGCCCACTCCAGGTCGAACAGGGACAGCAGCGCGGCGGAGTACGACCGGGTCCTCGGGTCGAGCAGCGGGACGGAGGCGTCGGAGGAGTCCACGCCCACGACGTCCGTGAGGCGGGAGAACAGCCAACCGCCGCAGGTGAGCGCGGTCGCGGACGCGCGAAGGCGTTCGGGGTCGTGCTCCCGGAGCCAGGTGAGGATCGCGTGGGGCAGTCCGGCGAAGCCGAGCGAGCCGTTGATCCGGAACGCCTCCTGCGCCACGCCGTCCCGCAGCCACGTTTCGACGATCTCCGCGCCGCGACCGTCGGACCAGAGGATCGCCGGTCCGGTGGGCTCGCCCCGGTCGTCGACCAGCCAGCAGCCGTCACCCTGCGCGGTCAGCGAGAGGAAACGGACGCCGTCGGGTGCGGCGGGCAGGACCTCGCGCACCGCGTCGGCCACGGCCGTCCACACGGAGTCCATGTCCTGCTCGGCCCACCCGGGGTGAGGCCTGCGGACCTCCGTCTCCCGCCGCGCCACCGCGACCTCGCGTCCGTCGTCGTCGAAGACCACGGCCTTGATCAGCGAGGTTCCGGCGTCGATCGCGATCGCCGACATCCCGCCCTCCTTCGTCGCACACTCCGCGTCCAGCACACCCCCGGCGGCCGGTTCGGGCAATGGCCCGATCGCAATCGCACGGCGCCCAGGACGGGTGTGGTGTGAAGAAGTGTCGCCGGAAAACGTCGTCGTCGCTGGTAGAGTTGGTCGACCGCCGACGTCGGTGCGCGGAAGTTCACATTTCTTCACACGGGAGCACGGCATGGACGGCACCATCCGGTCGCGGCGGCGCGCGCTGATCAAGGACCGGGTCCGGGCGGACGGTTTCGTGCGGGCGTCCGCGCTGGCGGAGGAGTTCGGCGTCAGCGTGATGACGATCCACCGCGATCTCGACGCGCTGCAGACACAGGGCTGGCTCGCGCGGGTGCGGGGCGGGGCGACCGCCGCACCGTCGGAGACGTTCCACGGCGACATCGCCCAGCGCCGCACCGCGATGGCGCGCGAGAAACGCGCACTCGCCGCCGCGGCCCTGGAGCAGGTGCGGCCCGGCGACACCGTGATGCTCGACGAGAGCACCACGTGCCTGCACCTCGCCGAACGCCTCGCCGAACGCGCCCCGCTGACCGTGATCACCTACTTCCAACCGGTCGTGACGATGCTCGCGGGTGTTCCGGGCATCACGCTGATCGCGCTCGGCGGCGAGTACTTCCCGGCCTACGACGCGTTCCTCGGGCTCTACACCGCGGAGGGCGTGGCGAAGGTCCGGGCCGACACGTTCTTCATGTCGACCACCGCGGTCGCGGGCAACCGCTGTTACCACCATTCGCAGGCCACGGTGCAGGTCAAGCGCGCGATGCTGGCGTCGGCGTCGCGGTCGGTGCTGGTCGTCGACCACACGAAGTTCACCCGCGACGGCCTGTACGCGCTGGCGCCGTTGTCGCACTTCGACCTCGTGCTCGCCGACGACGGGCTCCCGGTGGCCGAGCAGCGGCGGGTCCGCGACAGCGGCGCCACGTTGACGGTGGTCGGCGTGCCGTAGGCGCCGGTTCGTCCGAGCCCACGGCGGCTGATTCCACCGGGTTCCGGGTGGTCGGCCCGTCCGGGACCACGGGGGTACTGTCGAGGTCGATGAGCGGTCTGCGTCACCGTTCACCGCGCGTTGTGGACTGACCCCGTTGCGGTCGGTACGGTCTGCTCGACAACCGAAGTCACAACTGGATATCGCGGCCGATCGAGCCCGAGCGGGAGAGTCCCCGCGCCTTGTCGGCGGGGCACCGAAGGAGTAAACGCCCCACAATCTCTCAGGTCCACCTACCGCTCACGGCGAGGCCACTCTGGAAAGCAGGCACTCCGCGTGCCTCACCCAAGGTGTAAGCCGCGCGTTCGCGCGGTGAAACTCTCAGGTGCCCATGACAGAGGGGGAGTTCCCAGCACAGGGTGGGTAGCCCTGTGGTACGGCGAGAAGGAGCTCCCATGTCCGTGTCACCCGCGTCGTCCGTGTCGTCCGTGCCACCGTCGACGTCGGCGTTCGCCTCCCGGCACATCGGCCCGGGGCCTGCCGAACAGGCCAAGATGGTGGCCGAGTGCGGCTTCGGCAGTGTCGACGCGCTCGTGGCGGCCGCCGTGCCCACCGCGATCCGCACCGACGGTGAGTTGCGGCTGCCCGCACCCGCGTCGGAGGAGCAGGCGATCGCCGAGCTGCGCGAACTCGCACGCCGCAACCGCCCCATGACCCAGATGATCGGACTGGGCTACTACGACACCGTCACCCCGGCTGTCATCCGCCGCAACGTGCTGGAGAACCCCGCCTGGTACACGGCCTACACGCCGTACCAGCCGGAGATCTCGCAGGGGCGGCTGGAGGCGCTGCTGAACTTCCAGACCGCCGTCTCCGACCTCACGGGCCTGACGACCGCGAACGCGTCCCTGCTCGACGAGGGCACGGCCGTGGCCGAGGCCGTGATGCTGATGAAGCGCGCGTCGAAGTCGAAGTCCGACAGGGTGGTCGTCGACGCCGAGTGCCTGCCGCAGACGATCGCGGTGGTGCGCACCCGGGCGCAGGCGGTGGGCGTCGAGGTCGACGTCCGCGACCTGTCGCAGGGGCTGCCCGAGGACTTCTTCGGTGTCGTCGTGCAGTACCCGGGTGCGTCCGGTGTGCTGCGCGAGCCCGACTTCTACCGCCGGATCGGTGAGGCGGCCAAGGAGGTCAAGGCGCTCTACTGCATGGCCGCCGACCTGCTCGCCCTCACCCTGCTCACCTCGCCCGGTGAGTTCGGCGCGGACCTCGCGGCCGGCACCACCCAGCGCTTCGGCGTGCCGCTCGGCTACGGCGGCCCGCACGCCGGCTACCTCGCCGTGCGTGCCGGGTTGGAACGGTCGCTGCCCGGCAGGCTCGTCGGCGTCTCGATCGACACCGACGGCGCCCCCGCCTACCGGCTCGCGCTGCAGACACGCGAGCAGCACATCCGGCGGGAGAAGGCCACGAGCAACATCTGCACCGCTCAGGTCCTGCTCGCCGTGATGGCGTCGATGTACGCCGTGTACCACGGCCCCGACGGGCTCCGGCGCATCGCCGAGCGCGTTCACGGCCACGCGGTCGCGCTGGCCGACGCCCTGCGCTCCGGCGGCGTCGAGGTCGTGCACGACCACTTCTTCGACACCGTGCTCGCGCGCGTGCCCGGCCGCGCCGACGAGGTGCTGGCCGCCGCCCGCGAAGCCGGGGTGAACCTCGGTGGCGTCGACGCCGACCACGTGCGGGTGGCGTGCGACGAGGTGACGGCCCCGGAGGTGCTGGCCGCGGTGCTCGGCGCGTTCGGCGTCCAGGCCACGCCGCAGGCGGCCTCGCGGACGGCGTTCCCGTCCGGTCTCGAACGCACCGGCGAGTACCTCACCCACGAGGTCTTCCACTCCTACCGGTCGGAGACCGCGATGCTGCGCTACCTGCGCAGGCTCGCCGACTCGGACTACGCGCTCGACCGCGGCATGATCCCGCTCGGTTCGTGCACGATGAAGCTCAACGCCACCACCGAGATGGAGCCGATCACCTGGCCGGAGTTCGCGAACATCCACCCGTTCGCGCCCGCCGAGGACTCCGAGGGCTACCGCGAGCTCGTCGCGCAGCTGTCCCGCTGGCTGGCCGAGGTCACCGGCTACGACAACGTCTCGCTGCAACCCAACGCGGGCAGCCAGGGCGAGCTCGCCGGGTTGCTGGCGATCCGCGCCTACCACCGCGCGAACGGGCAGCCCGAGCGCGACGTGTGCCTCATCCCGTCGTCGGCGCACGGCACCAACGCGGCGTCGGCCGTGCTGGCCGGGATGCGCGTGGTCGTCGTCTCGTGCACGGCGGACGGCGACGTGGACCTCGACGACCTGCGAGCCAAGGTCGACGCCCACCGCGACACGCTGTCCGCGATCATGGTCACCTACCCGTCCACGCACGGCGTGTACGAGACCGGCATCCGCGAGCTGGCCGAGATCGTGCACGACGCGGGCGGTCAGGTCTACGTCGACGGCGCGAACCTCAACGCGTTGCTCGGGCTGGCCAAGCCGGGCGAGTTCGGTGGCGACGTCTCGCACCTGAACCTGCACAAGACGTTCTGCATCCCCCACGGCGGTGGCGGGCCCGGCGTCGGACCCGTCGCCGTGCGCGCCCACCTCGCGCCGTACCTGCCGAACCACCCGCTCGCGCCCGAGGCCGGTCCGGAGACCGGCGTCGGACCGATCTCGGCGGCACCGTTCGGATCGGCGTCGATCCTGCCGATCTCCTGGGCGTACGTGCGCATGATGGGGGCGCCGGGACTCACCGACGCGACGAAGGTCGCCGTGTTGAGCGCCAACTACGTCGCCGCGCGCCTCGCCCCGCACTACCCGGTGCTCTACACCGGACAGGACGGGCTGGTGGCCCACGAGTGCATCCTCGACCTGCGCGGGCTGACCAAGCAGACCGGCGTCACCGTCGACGACGTCGCCAAGCGGCTCATCGACTACGGCTTCCACGCGCCGACCATGTCGTTCCCCGTGCCCGGCACGCTCATGGTGGAGCCCACCGAGAGCGAGGACCTCACCGAACTCGACCGGTTCTGCGACGCGATGATCGCCATCCGCCGCGAGATCGACGAGGTCGCGAACGGCACCTGGTCGGTGGAGGACAGCCCGCTGCGCAACGCGCCGCACACGGCCGAGCAGCTCGCCGGGGACTGGACCCTGCCCTACGACCGGCGCACCGCCGTGTACCCGGGCCGCACCTCGCCGAAGGGCAAGTACTGGGCCCCGGTGCGGCGCATCGAAGGCGCCTACGGCGACCGCAATCTCGTCTGCTCCTGCCCGCCCGTCTCCTCCTACGAAAGCGCAGGTTCGGTGTCGTGACCGCAACATCCCAGCCGTCGACCACCCCGTTGCACGAGGTGCACGCGGAGCTCGGAGCGTCGTTCACCGAGTTCGCGGGCTGGTCGATGCCCGTCCGGTACTCCAGTGAGCTGGCCGAGCACCGCGCCGTACGCGAGGCGGCCGGGCAGTTCGACCTCTCCCACATGGGCGAGATCGAGGTGAGCGGCCCCGAGGCGGGCCGCGCGTTGGACTACGCGCTGATCGGCAACCTGTCGGGCATGTCGGTCGGTCGCGCCCGCTACACGATGCTGTGCGACGTCGACGGCGGCGTGCTCGACGACCTCGTCGTCTACCGCCTCGACGAGGAGCGCTACCTCGTGGTCGCCAACGCGGGCAACGCGGCACTCGTGGCCGACGCCCTGCGCGAGCGGAGCGAGAAGTTCGACGCCACGGTCACCGACGTCAGCGAGCGCACGGCGCTCATCGCCGTGCAGGGACCCGCGTCGGCGGCCATCGTGGCCGAGGCCACCGGCGCCGAGCTCGACTCGCTGCGCTACTTCGCGAGTATGCGCGCCTCCGTCGGCGAGCACGAGGTGCTGCTCGCGCGCACCGGCTACACGGGCGAGGACGGCTTCGAGCTGTTCATCGACACGGGTGGCAGCGGCGCCGACGCCGCTGTCGCCACATGGCGGCGGCTCGCCGAGATCGGCGCCTCCCGCGGACTGCTGCCCGCGGGGCTGGCCTGCCGCGACACGCTGCGGCTGGAAGCCGGCATGCCGCTCTACGGCAACGAGTTGACCCGCGCACGCACCCCGTTCCACGCGAACATGGGCCGCATGGTGAAGTTCGACAAGCCCGGCGACTTCGTGGGCCGCTCCGCGCTGGAGCGTGTCGGCGAGCCCGACGGCGTGCTCGTGGGCCTGCGTGGCGAAGGTCGGCGTGCCCCTCGTCACGGCTACCGTGTCCTCGACGGCGACCGCGAGGTCGGCGAGGTCACGAGTGGCGCGCTGTCTCCGACGCTCGGCTACCCGATCGCGATGGCCTACGTCACGTGTGACGTCGCCGAGTCCGGAACGTCCCTGTCCGTCGACATCCGCGGCCGTGCGGCCGCCGTCGAGGTCGTGTCCCTGCCCTTCTACAAGCGCCCCTCCACGAAAGGCTGACTCCGTTGTCCCAGACGCAACCCAACATTCCGCAGGACCTGCGCTACAGCCGCGAGCACGAATGGATCCGTACGGGCAGTGACGACGTCGTGACGATCG
The DNA here is from genome assembly GCF_000231055.2 of Saccharomonospora azurea NA-128. GTDB lineage: Bacteria > Actinomycetota > Actinomycetes > Mycobacteriales > Pseudonocardiaceae > Saccharomonospora > Saccharomonospora azurea. Next base: position 4,363,519 of record NZ_CM001466.1, read on the forward strand.
GCGTCACCGCGTTCGCCGCCGAGTCACTCGGCGACGTGGTCTTCGTCCAGCTCCCCGAGGCGGGTAGTACCGTCACAGCGGGTGAGGTGTGCGGCGAGATCGAGTCGACCAAGTCCGTCAGCGAGTTGTACGCGCCGGTGACCGGTGAGGTCGTCGAGGTCAACGAGTCCGTCGTGGACTCGCCCGAGACCGTCAACGCCGACCCCTACGACGCGGGCTGGCTGTTCACGGTCCGCGCCGAGTCGGTGCCCGAGCTGCTCGACGCCGACGCCTATGCCGCGCTGATTCAGGAGGGCTGACATGAACTCGTTCGACGCCGACCTCGCCACGGTCGACCCGGAGGTCGCCACGGCGGTCGCCGCCGAGCTGCATCGCCAGCAGTCGACACTGGAGATGATCGCGTCCGAGAACTTCGCGCCCGCCGGCGTTCTCGAGGCGCAGGGCTCTGTGCTCACCAACAAGTACGCCGAGGGGTACCCCGGCCGACGCTACTACGGCGGTTGTGAGCACGTCGACGTCGTCGAGACCCTCGCCATCGAGCGGGCCAAGGAGCTCTTCGGGGCCGAGCACGCCAACGTGCAGCCGCACTCGGGTGCGCAGGCCAACGCCGCCGCGATGGTCGCCCTGCTGGAGCCGGGCGACACCATCCTCGGTCTCGACCTCGCGCACGGCGGGCACCTCACGCACGGCATGAAGCTCAACTTCTCCGGCAAGCTCTACAACGTCGTCGCCTACCACGTCGACAACGAGACCGGCCGGGTCGACATGGCCGAGGTCGAGCGCCTCGCCACCGAGCACAAGCCGAAGCTGATCATCGCCGGGTGGTCGGCCTACCCGCGGCAGCTCGACTTCGCGGAGTTTCGGCGGATCGCCGACGCCGTGGGCGCCAAGCTCATGGTCGACATGGCGCACTTCGCGGGTCTGGTGGCGGCGGGTCTGCACCCGAGCCCCGTGCCCTACGCCGACGTCGTGACCACCACGACGCACAAGACGCTGGGCGGCCCGCGTGGCGGGATCGTGCTGTCGAAGCAGGAGTACGCCAAGAAGATCAACTCGGCGGTGTTCCCCGGCCAGCAGGGCGGGCCGCTGGAGCACGTCATCGCGGGCAAGGCCGTGGCGCTGAAGATCGCCGCGAGCGAGGAGTTCCGGGAGCGGCAGGAGCGCGTGCTCGCGGGCGCGACGATCCTCGCCGAGCGGCTGTCCGCGGACGACTGCGCCTCGGCGGGCGTCCGGGTGCTGACCGGCGGCACCGACGTGCACCTGGTGCTCGTGGACCTCGTGAACTCGGAGCTCGACGGCAAGCAGGCCGAGGACCGCCTGCACAGCATCGGTATCACGGTGAACCGCAACGCCGTGCCGTTCGACCCGCGTCCGCCGATGGTGACGTCGGGCCTGCGCATCGGCACGCCGGCGCTGGCCACGCGCGGTTTCGGTGCCGACGACTTCGCCGAGGTCGCCGACATCATCGCCACGGCGTTGCAGCCGGGCTTCTCCGACGCCACCCGCGAGGAGCTGCGCTCCCGCGTGACGACGCTCGCCGAGAAGCACCCGCTCTACGCCGACCTTTCCTGACCCTGTCCCGGCGTGTCCGCGCTCTGCGCACGCGTGTCCGCACTTCACGCACGCGTGTTCGCACGTCGCGGACACGCCGGGGAGGTCCGGCGGCGTCAGGACGTGACGAGGGCGATGGCGAGCCCGTCGTAACCCTTGACGCCCACGGTCTGGAGCGCGGTGGCGTCGAGCCGTGGCTCGTCGCGCAGCAGCTCGATCGCCTCCCGTGTGCCGCGCACGGAGGGATCGTCGCTGTCCGCGTCCGTCACCCGGCCTCCGCGCACGACGTTGTCCACGACGATCACGCTGCCGGGCCGTGCGAGGTCCAACGCCCACCGCACGTAGTGCGGGTTGTTGGCCTTGTCGGCGTCGATGAACGCCAGGTCGACCGGCGGGTTGGAGTCGAGCGTGGGCAGCACGTCGAGCGCCTTCCCGACCCGGATGTCCACGCGGTCCGCCAGTCCGGCGCGTTCGATGTTGCGCCGCGCGACGTCGGCGTGGCTGGGATCGGCCTCGATCGTCACGACCCGTCCGTCGGCGGGCAGGGCCCGGGCGAGCCAGATGGTCGAGTAGCCGCCCAGGGTGCCGATCTCCAGGATGCGGCGGGCGTCCACGAGGCGGGCGAGCAGGTGCAGCAGTTTCCCCTGGTTCGCCGCCACGGCGATGTCGGGCAGCCCCGCCTCCGCGGCCGACCGCTGTGTGGCGTCGAGGACGTCGTCGTGCGGGGCGAGCTGCTGAGCGAAGTAGTGGTCGACGGCGGACCACTGGTCTCGGTTCATGCCGTGAGGCTAGCTCCGCGCGGTGGGCGGCGTGGGGTCGTCGTCCGGGAAGGGCGAACACGCGTGCGGGAAGTGCGGACACGCGTGCGCAGGTCGCGGACACGCGTGCGGGAGGCGCGGCTGGGCGGGGATTCAGTCGTCGAGGGCTTCTTCCGGGGCGTCGTCGGCGTGCACCACCGCGTCGCGCAGAGCGGCTCTGAGCCTGCCCACGTCGAGCGAGGTCAGCACGGCCGCTTCGCCCGGAGGCGCGACGAGCACGACGCGACCCGCATTGACGAAGACCATCAGTTCGCGCCGTCGCCCGGCCAGATCGCGGCAGGGGACAGCCCACTCGTCACGCGAATTCACCCAGCCCCCTTCGTGTCATCCGCAGCGACTGTAGTCGCAATCACCGGTCCTGGTGATCGATTCGACCGATTTCGTGCGACGACGCCGCCCGCGTGAGCGACACGGACACCACCAGCGCTGCTGCGGTGGCCGTCGCCATCACGGCCGCCATCGCGAGCGCCGACCCGCCGAGCAGCCCGACGATCGGGGACGTGCCGCCGCCGACGAGGAACTGCACCAGGCCCAGCAGGGCGGAGGCCGACCCTGCCGAGTCGGGATGGTCGGTCAAAGCGAGCGTGGTGGCGTTCGGCCCGACCATGCCCACGGACGAGATGGTGACGAACAGCGGCACGAGCAGCAGCGGCAACGACGCGTCCGTCGCCGCGGCCGCCACGACGCCGAGCCCGCCGGCGGTGGCCATCGCGAGGCCGGTGCGCAGCAGTGTCCTGGGGGCGAAGCGGCTGACCAGCCTGCCGTTGATCTGCCCGACCAGCACGAGGCCGAGCCCGTTGAGCCCGAACACGAGGCCGTACTCGGCGGGGGTGAGGCCGTACGTGTGTTGGAGCACGAAGCTGGAGCCGGAGATGTAGGCGAACATCGCGGCGAAGGCCAGGCCCACGGTGAGCGCGTGCCCGACGAAGATCCGGTCGGACAGCAGTGCCGCGTACGTGCGGGCGATGGGGCCGAGCCGGGCGGAACGGCGGTGGTGCCGGGGGAGCGTCTCGGGCAACGCGAGGGCGGCGACCACGAGGAGCACGATCCCGAACGCGGTGAGAGCCACGAAGATGCCGCGCCACGACGTCCAGCGCAGCAGTTGTCCCCCGAGCAGAGGCGCGAGGACCGGCGCGACGCCGGTCACGAGCATGAGGGTGGAGAAGAAGCGCGCCATCGCGACACCCGAGTAGAGGTCGCGCACCGCTGCCCGCGCGATCACCATGCCGGTGGCCGCGCCCAGCGCCTGCACCGCTCTGGCGGCGATCAGCGCGGGCACGGACGGGCTGAGGGCCGCGACCGCGGACGCCGCGGCGAACACCACCACACCGACGAGCAGTGGTCTGCGCCGGCCGAAGGCGTCGGACAGCGGTCCGGCGACGAGCTGACCGATGCCGAGCCCCACGAGGAACACGGCGAGCGTGAGCTGCAGCTGCGTGTCGGTGGAGCGCAGTTCACTCGCCATCACGGGGAGCGCGGGCAGGTACATGTCGATGGACAGCGGCCCGAACGCGGTGAGCCCGCCGAGCAGCAGCGCGTAGCGGGCGGTGCGAGGAGGTCGAGAGGTCGGCCCCGGTGGGGTCGAGTGGGTGGATGTCGTCGTCCGAACCTCGTTCACCGCCGTGCGCGCGGCCACCCGACCTCCCGAGTTCGTTGTGATCGCTGGTACCGACCAGACACAACCGACGAGGAGCCCTGACTGTTTCCGCGAGGAGTGTGATCTTGTCGATAACCGGACAGGTCGGGGCTCGTCGTGTCGTCGTTGATCACGACAGTGCGAGGAACAGCTTCTCCAGTTCCTCGGTCGTCAGGCCGTCCTCGACCTCGGCGGCTTCCTCGGGATCGGTGATGCAGTACTTCATGGCGTTGGACACGATCGTGAAGCCTGCTCTGTCGAGGGCGGTCGAGACGGCGGCGAGCTGGGTGACGATGTCCCGGCAGGAGCCGTCGTTCTCGACGGCCGCGATGACGCCGTCGAGCTGACCGCGAGCGCGTTTGAGCCGGTTGAGGATCCGTCGTTGAGTCTCAGGGTCTGCTTTCCTCATGGACACTCACTTTCTACGGGACGTACGGAAGCGTTCCACACCGGTCGGCGAGCCGGGGAGGATGTCCGGCAGTGATCGTTCCGGCGTCACTGTGGTCGCGACCGTGACAGGAGTGGGCAGCGCACGGCGGTCAGGCGGCAGACGAGCGTCAGGCCGGCGAGCGCCATCGCGACGACGGCGACCACGAGCCCCGCGGGCGACGGGAGTTCCCGGCTCAGCACGAACACGCCCATGACCAGCACGAAGACGCCGAACCCCTTGCGCAACGCCGTTTCCGGTACTCGGGACGTCAGCAGGGTGCCGAGCAGCGATCCGGCGACGGCCGCGGCGGTGACGCCGAGGACCGGGGGCCAGTCGAGGTTGACCGTGGTGAGATAACCGGCAAGCCCCGAGAAGGACTTCATCGCTATCACCACCAGCGAGGTGCCGACCGCGACCGGCATGGACAGCCCGCCGAGCAACACCAGCGCGGGTACGACGAGGAACCCGCCACCGGCGCCGACGACTCCGGTGACCAGGCCCACGACGAGTCCGTCGGGGATGATCCGTCGCAGGGGCAGCTCCTGGTGTTGCGTCCCGGAGCCGGCGATGACCCGCTTCCTCCCCCGGATCATCGCCGCGGCCGTGGCGACCATCACGACAGCGAAAGCGATCATCAGGACGGTGTCCGGAAGGTAACCGCCGGCGAGGCCGCCGGCGAAGGAGCCCACCATGCCGGCCGCTCCGAACAGCAGACCACTACGCCAGCGGACGTTGCGCTTCCTCGCGTGTGCGACGACGCTGAGCAGTGAGGTGGTGCCCACCACGAACAGCGACGCGGCGATGGCTTCCTTCGCGGGCATGTCCGCGACGTAGGCGAGCAGCGGCACCGTCAGGATGGAGCCCCCGCCACCGAGCAGACCCAGCGAGACGCCCACAAGCACGGCGAGAAGCAGGACGATGATCAGGCCGGCTTCCATGTGTCCTCCTCGCTACGCGCTACGGCCTCTCGTGACTCATCGTCGGTGTCGATCCGGCACACCGCTGCCTCAGGACGTGCGGCGCGAGGCCGGCAGGCCACAGGTGCCGCCGTCCGCGGTGTGGCCGGGTGTTCTGTTCCACGGCATTCGTGCGAGTACCGCGGCCAGACCGCAGGAGTTGGTCACCGCCGAGAACGTCAGCCCCGCACCGATGGCGGCCGAGAGGTAGCCGAGGCGGGGGCTGACCAGCTTGGACCCGAGGAAGCCGAGCAGCACCAGGGATCCCGCGGTCAGACGAACTTGACGGTCCATGGCCCAGCGTTGGGCACCGCGGACGACGCGGCCGCCTGCCGACTCGAAGGCGGGGACGCCGCCGGTGAGGACCTCGGTGTTGTCGATGCCCGCCGCGGCCAGCTGTTGCTGTGCCTGGACGGCCCGTACTCCCGACTGGCAGACGAGCACCACGGCGTCGTTCAGGTGCTCGGCGAGTTCCTGGGTGCGCTGGGACAGTTCCGCCAGCGGGAGATTGTGGGAGCCACTGATGTGAGTCGACGCGAACTCCGCCGGTGTGCGCACGTCGATGATCGTGAGCGCCTCATGGTCCGCGATGCGCTTCTTCAGCGTGTGCGCGTCGATGGACGTGCCGGTGACGGCTTTGCGCATGGGTTTCTCCTCCAAGGAGCAGTGGGTTGGGTAAGACTGGTGCCCGCCCGGGTCAGGCAGGGGCGTCGCGGGTGCCCCGCCGGGACTCGTCCCAGGCCGACCAGCCCGCGTAGCTGCCGTCGAGCTCGACGACGTCGTAGCCTGCCCGGCGCAGAGCGCCTGCGGCCACGGAGTTACGCGCCCCGCTCTGGCAGTACGTCACGATGGTGCCGCCCTCGGGCAGCTCGTCCAGGTGCCACAGCACCCGTCCCGCGCTGAGCTGCTCGGAACCGGGGATGTGTCCGGCGGCGTGTTCGGTCTTGTTCCGGACGTCCAGCACGAGTGCGGCCTCCGAGCGTTCCAGGTCGGCGGGTGCGACGAGCGCCGGCCGGGCGGTGGGCAGGCCGTCGAGGCCGGTCGTGTAGCCGGCGACGTGGTCGATGCCGACCCGCAGCAGGTGATCCCGCACGGTGCGGGCCGTGTCCCCGTCGGGCGCCAGCAACACGAGTGGTGTGCTCTCGGCCTCGGGGTCGTAGGCCCAGGCGCCGAAGCTCGCGGCCTTGGCGGGTCCGGGGATGTTCAGCGCGCCCGGCACCGTGCCCTGGTGGACCTCGGTGTGGGGCCGGGTGTCGACGAACACGAGTTCGTCCTTCTCGAGAGCGCGCACGATCTCGTCGTTCGCCAGCTCCGTCAGCGCGGGCAGGGAGCCCAGGATACGCGGCCCTTCCCTGTTCTGCCGCTTCATCCGGGCGAAGTACGCGTGGGCGTCCGGTTGCCCGCCCAGCAACTCGTCGACGAACCCCTGCTCGTCGCCGTCCCGCAGGTACGGCGCCCACCAGGCGTTGCGGCGTTCGTAGCCGACCGTGGTCGCGGGAAGGGCACCCAGTGCCTTGCCGCAGGCGCTGCCCGCGCCGTGGCCGGGGTAGACCTGCACGTGGTCGGGGAGTGCCAGGAACGTGTCGCGAAGGCTGGCGAAGATCTGCCGGGCACCGGCGAAGCGGGTGTCCTCCGCGCCGGCCGCCTCGTCGAGCAGGTCGGGGCGGCCCAGATCTCCCGCGAAGACGAAGTCGCCGGAGAGCAGGTATCCCGGCTCGTCGCTGAACGCGCCGTCGGTGATCAGGAACGAGAGGTGTTCCGGTGTGTGCCCGGGCGTGTGGCGGGCCTGCATCGTGATGTTGCCGACGGTGAGGGCGTCGCCGTCGTACAGGCGGGTGGCGTCGAAGGCGTATTGCCAGTCCTGTCCGCCTTCTCCCGAGACGTAGACGTGCGCTCCGGTCGCCGCTCCCAGTTCTCGCGTACCGGAGAGGTAGTCGGCGTGGATGTGGGTCTCCGTGACCGCCGTGATCCGCATTCCGTGCCGCCGTGCCAGGTCGAGGTACTCGCGGACGTCGCGTCGCGGGTCGACCACGACCGCCTCTCCTGTGGCCTGGCACCCGACGAAGTAGCTGGCCTGGGCGAGATCGTCGTCGTAAAGGCGTTCGAGCAGCATGGCATCTCTTCTCTTTCGGGTCCGGATTCCTCCCCACTCTGACATATACCCCCGGGTGTATGCAACCGTGGTTCGCTCACCGGGGGAGTCGACGCGGTGATGCGTGAACCACGAGATGCGGCCACGGCGTGCCTCCTGGCCCCTGACGCGGGGCCGATGAGGCTGGAGACACCCAACTGCGTTGCCGTGCCCAGCACTGTTCCGGTTCAATCGCCTGACGCGATCTTCGAAGGCGTAACTTGATCGCTGCACGGTTCCGGCGGGAGTCGTCGACCACGAGAGGAGCCGACCGGATGAAGTTCACCACCACGGACTTCGCCTGGCAACCGCAGGCGGTTTCGGCGGCGGGGGTGTCCGTCGCGGTCCTCACCGGCCTGCACACGTTCTACCGGTGGGACCAGTCGTGGGTGCTCCTGCGCAACACCGAACGCACCATCACCGCCGAGTACTGGAACTGGCGTGCGGCACTGGCGCCGGAGAACCGGCCGAGCGATGCGGACGTCGTCGCGTCCACCAAGGCCTTCCTGGCGACGTTGAGCGAGATCCGGGGCGAGGAAGCGCAGGTGTTCTTCCAGGACCTGAGCTTCCCGGCGGTGGTGGTCAACCAGTCGCGTCCGTAGCCCGGTGCCGCTCGGCGGAACCCGGCACAGGCGCACGACGGGGTTGTTCGTGTCCACTGTGGTGGGTCCTTTCGGGTCAGTCGAGGAGCACGGGCATCACGAGTGTGGTGAAACTGCCCTGGTCGGCGGAACGGACGATCGTGGGCCGGTCGGGGGCGACGATCTCCAGCAGCACGTCGGGGCCGACACCGGCGTCGACCGCGGGCGCGAGCACGGCGGGGTCGAAGCCGAGCCGTGCCGTTCCCGAGCACACGGCGGGCACGGTGCGCTCGCCCACGTGCACCGCCTCGGCGGCGGTCTCCAACACGACGGTGCCGTCGGCGGCGGCGAGCGCGTCGAGCAGCGCGACGCGGTCGGTCACGACCCGGCACTCCCGCGCGGGCAGCGCGTCGAGCAGCAGGCGGTAGTCGGGGAACTCCCCGTCGACCGAGGGCAGCGGCAACTCCGCCGGGTCGCCGTCGGAGCGCTGCGCGACGAGTCGCGCGCCGTCCGAGGCGAGTACGCACCGCACGACGTCGTGGCGCACCGCCCACGGCAGCGCGTCCACCAGCGCGTCGACCGGGACGAGTACGTGGTTCGCCGGTCCCACCACCGACGTCGGCACGAGCTCGCGCACCGCGAGGCGGTAGCGGTCGGTGGCCACCAGCCGCAGCACCTCGGCGGTCCACTCCACGAGCACGCAGCGCAGTTCCGCGATGTCGCCGGAGCGCGCGGCCGCGGACTGCACCTGGCGGATCGCGCTCGCGAGCTCCGCACCACCGACGGACACCTCGCCGTGGGTGGGCAGCTCCACCATCCGCAGGGCGGCCTCGACCGCCGCGTGCGCGGAGTCGGCGCGGGCCCGCAACCGCCGGGCGTGTGCGGTGAGAACGTCGCGGGCCACGGACGGAGCACCTGTGAGCACGGCGGTGATGTCGGCGAGTGGCACCTCGGCCTGCCGGAGGGTGCGCAGGAGCGCGGCCGCGTGTTCCTGATCGGCGCTGTAGTAGCGGTAGCCGGTGTCCGGGTCCACGCGGGCGGGCGGCAGGACGCCGCAGTCGTCGTAGAAGCGCAGCGCGCTCGGAGTGAGCCCGACGCGCCGCGCGAAGGCACTGATCGTGTCCATGACGCCGAGTCTGGGGCTTCGACCGGCTCGAAGGTCAACCGTAGGATGCCCGGCACGACGGCGAATGGTCGGCACGGCGCGAGGAGGCGCGGATGAGCGAGCGGTTCGGGCACTACCAGAGTGAGCTCTACCTGCAGGCGTACGGCGGCACCAAGCCTCCGTTCACCACCGATCCCACGCGCCTGGAAGCCGAGGCCGAACGCGTGCTGGACCCGGGACCGTTCCACTACGTCGCCGGGGACGCGGGATCCGGTGCGACGACGCGTGCCAACCGGGAGGCCTTCGACCGCTGGGGCATCGTGCCCCGCATGCTCACCGACGCCACCGAGCGCGAGTTGTCCACCACCGTGCTGGGACAGACGCTGCCGGCGCCCGTCGTGCTCGCGCCCGTGGGGGTGCAGTCGATCGTGCACACCGAGGCCGAGCGCGCCACCGCGCGAGCGGCGGCCGGACTGGGGCTGCCGATGGTCCTCTCCACGGCCTCGTCCACGAGCATCGAGGACGCCGCGGCGGCGTCGGGCGACGGCCCCCGGTGGTTCCAGCTGTACTGGCCGAACGACCCCGACGTGTGCGGCAGCATCCTCGCCCGCGCGAGGGCCAGCGGCTACACGGTGCTGGTCGTCACGCTCGACACGTGGTCACTCGGCTGGCGTCCGTGCGATCTCGACAACGGCTACCTGCCGTTCCTCAAGGCCGAGGGGACGGCGGTGCCGTTCAGCGACCCGGTCTTCCGCTCGCGGCTCGACGCCTCGCCCGAGGAGGACCAGGCCATGGCGGTGCTGCGCTGGATCTCGATGATCACCGGGACCGACCGCGGGTGGGACGCCCTGCCGTTCCTTCGGGAACACTGGGACGGGCCCATCGTGCTCAAGGGCATCCAGCACGTCGACGACGCCCGCCTCGCCGCGGACGCCGGTGTCGACGGCATCGTGGTGTCCAATCACGGCGGACGCCAGGTCGACGGCGCGGTGGCGGCGCTCGACGTGCTGCCCGAGATCGCCACGGCCGTGGGCGACCGGCTGGAGGTGCTGTTCGACTCGGGCGTCCGTACCGGCGCCGACGTCGTGAAGGCGCTCGCCCTGGGTGCGAAAGCCGTGCTGCTGGGCCGCCCCTACGTCTACGGGTTGGCCCTCGGAGGCGAGGATGGCGTGCGGCACGTGGTGCGGAGCCTGCTCGCCGACCTCGACCTCACGCTCGGGCTGTCCGGACGCCGCAGCGTGCGTGGGCTGGGGCCCGAGGTGCTCGTGCGGCGCTGACCCCGTCAGGCCGGTGGTAGCCCGGGGCCTTTGCGGGGGCCGACGACAGCGCCCACCGTGGTGAGGACGGTGCCCGCCAGCAGGACCCACGGACCGGCCCCCGCGAGCTCGAACGCACCGTCGTACAGCGTCACGATGCCGAGTCCGTGGATGATCGTGCCGGCGAAGGCGCTGGTGCCGAACACCAGCCGGAACCGGGTGAACGTGGCGTGGGTGAGCTGCGTGCGGGGCCAGCCCTGCATGAGGTTGGCCACCTTCTGGGTCCGGACCGCGCCGAGTGTCCAGGGCAGCGGGTACAGCGGTTGCAGCGCGAGCGCGACGAACGCCAACCACGCCACGTACATGTCGGGCATGGTGAACAGGTTGTCGGTGGGCATCCCGGTCAGGTCGAGGAAGCTCAGCGTGCCCTGCTCGACGCTCACCCACGGCAGCAGCAACAGGCCGACGACGCTCGCCACCACGCCGAGGATCGCGGGAACGGCTCCCCAGCCCGGCAGTGTGAGCGGGCCCTGCGTCACCGGACCCTGGTGGAACTGTCCCGGCATCGGCCCGCCGGGATACGGCTGGCCGGGGTAGGGCTGTCCTGCGTACGGCTGACCGGGATACGGCTGTCCCGGGTAGGGCTGCGGGGAGGGAGCCTGAGCCGGGTAGGCCTGCGGGAACGGCTGCCCCTGCTGAGGTGAGGCCGGTGGTGGAGTGGCCTGCGGGAAGGGCTGGCCCTGCTGTGGAGGTGCCTGCTGCGGGTACGCCTGGCCCGGTGGCGGAGTCTGCGACGGCCACTGCCCGGGGGCCGGCTGTTGCGGAGGTTGCTGGTTCGAGGGCTGCCACGGCTGGCTCATGGCGACGCAGCGTACCGCCCGCCGGTGACGTCGACGGCGCGTTCCACGGAAAAACGGGTGGCTGAGGCGTACCGGTCGCCGGTTAAGCTTGCCTCCGTATGTCTTCCACGTCTTCCCCGCAGGTGACCGCCCGCGAGCTGCGGTCCCGTCTGCCCGAGCTCATGGTGCGCGACGCGCACCGGCTGAGTCGTCGGCTCGACGGACTCCGTAAGGCGCGTCGACCGAAGCCCGACGCGGTGGCGAGCATCGCCAAGGACGTGGAGCGCGCGGAGGAGCGCCTCCGGCGCCGCCGCGAGTCGCTGCCCGAGGTGACGTACCCCGAGGAGCTGCCCGTCAGCGCGCGTCGCGACGACCTCGCCGACGTGATCCGCGACAACCAGGTGGTGATCGTCGCGGGTGAGACGGGATCGGGCAAGACGACGCAGCTGCCGAAGATCTGCCTCGAACTGGGTCTGGGTGTGCGCGGGCAGATCGGGCACACGCAGCCTCGTCGGCTCGCCGCCAGGACGGTGGCCGAGCGCATCGCGGCCGAGCTGAAGACCGAGCTCGGCCAGACCGTCGGCTACAAGGTGCGGTTCACCGACACGTCCGGCGACGACACGTTGGTCAAACTCATGACCGACGGCATCCTGCTCGCCGAGATCCAGCACGACCGCCTGCTGCGCCAGTACGACACGATCATTATCGACGAGGCGCACGAGCGGAGTCTGAACATCGACTTCCTGCTCGGCTACCTCAAGCGCATCCTGCCGCGCAGGCCGGACCTCAAGGTGATCATCACCTCGGCCACCATCGACCCGGAGCGTTTCTCCCGGCACTTCGACGACGCCCCGATCGTCGAGGTCTCCGGGCGGACCTATCCGGTGGAGGTGCGGTACCGGCCGATCGTCGACCCCGACGATCCCGACGCCGATCCCGACCGCGACCAGGTGCAGGCCATCTGTGCCGCCGTCGACGAGCTCCGGGCGGAGGGGCCGGGCGACATCCTGGTGTTCCTCTCGGGTGAACGGGAGATCCGCGACGCCGCCGAAGCGGTCGAGGCGATGAACCTGCCGAACACGGAGGTGCTCCCGCTGTACGCGCGGCTGTCGGCCGCCGACCAGCACCGGGTGTTCAAGCCCCACCGGGGGCGGCGCATCGTGCTCGCCACCAACGTGGCGGAGACGTCGCTGACCGTGCCGGGCATCAAGTACGTGATCGACCCGGGCACCGCTCGCATCTCCCGCTACAGCCACCGCACCAAGGTGCAGCGGCTGCCCATCGAACCGATCTCGCAGGCGTCGGCCAACCAGCGCAAGGGCCGTTGCGGCCGCACGTCCGACGGCATCTGCATCCGCCTGTACTCCGAGGACGACTTCCTCTCCCGGCCCGAGTTCACCGACCCGGAGATCCTGCGTACCAACCTCGCGTCGGTGATCCTGCAGATGATCTCGCTCGGGCTCGGCGACATCGGCGCGTTCCCGTTCGTGGAGCCGCCCGACCGCAGGCAGATCACGGCAGGTGTGCAGCTGCTCACCGAACTCGGGGCGATCGACGCGTCGGGCAAGGAACTCACGCCGGTGGGGCGGAAACTCGCGCAGCTCCCCGTCGACCCGCGCATGGGCCGCATGGTCGTGGAGGCCGGGGAACTCGGCTGCGTGAGCGAGGTCATGGTGATCGCCGCGGCACTGTCCATCCAGGACCCGCGGGAGCGGCCGTCGGAGAAGCAGCAGCACGCCGACCAGCTGCACGCCCGCTTCGCCGACCCCAACTCCGACTTCCTCGCCTACCTCAATCTCTGGAACTACGTTCGCGAGCAGCAGAAGGCGCTGTCGAACAACCAGTTCCGCAAGCTCTGCCGCAGCGAGTACCTGAACTACCTGCGCATCCGCGAGTGGCAGGACATCCACAGCCAGTTGCGGCAGCTGGCCAAGCCGCTCGGCATCACGCCCAACGACGTCCCCGCCGATCCGCAGCGCATCCACACCGCTCTGCTGGCCGGGCTGCTGTCCCACGTCGGGCTCAAGGACCCGGCGAAGGGCGACTACCTCGGAGCGCGGGGCGCCCGGTTCTCGGTGTTCCCCGGCTCGGCGCTGTTCAAGAAGCAGCCGAGGTGGATCGCGTCGGCCGAACTCGTGGAGACCTCCCGCCTGTGGGCGCGGGTCAACGCGCGTGTCGAACCCGAGTGGATCGAGCCGCTGGCCCAGCATCTGGTGAAGCGCCAGTACTCGGAGCCGCACTGGGAACGCAAGCGCGGCGCCGTCATGGCGAGCGAGCGGGTCACGCTCTACGGCATCCCGTTGGTCGTGGGGCGCAAGGTCAACTACGGCCGCACCGACCCGGAGACGTCGCGGGAGCTGTTCATCCGGCACGCACTCGTCGAGGGCGACTGGGACACCCGGCACCGCTTCTTCCACGACAACCGGGCCCTGCTGGAGGAGGTCGCCGACCTCGAGAACCGCGCCCGGCGCCGGGACCTGCTCGTCGACGACCAGACGCTCTTCGACTTCTACGACCAGCGCATCGGCGACGAGGTCGTCTCGGCCCGCCACTTCGACACGTGGTGGAAGAAGGTCCGGGCCACGCAGCCGGACCTGCTCAACTTCGAGAAGGCCATGCTCGTCAACGACGGCGCCGACGACGTGAGCGAGGCCGACTACCCCGACACCTGGCGGCAGGACTCGCTGAGTTTCGCGCTGACCTACCAGTTCGAGCCGGGAGCCGACGCCGACGGCGTGACCGTCCACGTTCCGCTCGTGGTGTTGAACCAGGTCCGTCCCGACGGGTTCGAGTGGCAGGTGCCCGGGCTGCGCGAGGAGCTCGTCACGGCGCTCATCAAGTCGTTGCCGAAGCCGTTGCGGCGCACCCTCGTGCCCGCGCCGGACACCGCGAGGCAGGTGCTGGCGACGGTGGGCCCCGACGACGGGCCGTTGCTGCCGGTCGTGGCGCGCGAGCTGGAACGGCTGCGTGGCGTGGTGGTGCCGCTCGACGAGTGGCGGTGGTCGGCGGTACCGGACCACCTCAAGATGACGTTCCGGGTGCTCGACGAGCGTGGCCGCACCCTCGCCGAGGGCAAGGACCTGGAGGCGCTGCGCGACCGGCTCGGCGACCGCCTGCGCGAGACGATCTCCGCCGCCGCCGACGACGTGGAGCGCGAGGGCCTGCGCACTCCGGAGTTCGGGTCGTTGCCGAAGGAGTTCTCGGCGCGTCGCCGCGGGCACCAGGTCAAGGCCTATCCGGCGCTGGTCGACGAGGGCGACAGCGTGGCCGTGCGCATGCTCGACACACCCGGCCAGCAGCGCGCGGCGATGTGGCGCGGCACGCGCAGGCTGCTGCGGCTCAACGTGCCCTCGCCCGGCAAGCACGTCAACCGCAACCTGTCGAACCAGTCGAAGCTGGTGCTGACCCGCAACCCGCACGGCGGGGTGGCGGAGCTGGTCGACGACTGCGTGAACTGCGCCGTCGACAAGCTCATGGCCGACGCGGGCGGGCCCGTGTGGGAGGAGCAGGCGTTCGCGCCCCTGCTCGAACGGGTGCGGACCACGTTGAACCCCACGGTGCTCAACGTGCTGCACGTCGTGGAGGACGTGCTCCGAGCGGCGCACGACGTCGAGGCGCGCCTGCAGTCGATGCGCGGTGACGCGCTCGCCGAGTCGCTCGCCGACGCCCGCGCCCACCTGTCGTCGCTCGTGTACGCGGGATTCGTGACCGCGACCGGGTTCGACCGGCTCGGCCACCTCGTGCGCTACGTGCGGGGGATCGAGCGCAGGCTCGACAAGCTGCCGTCCGACCCGGCGCGGGACGTCGAGCGCTTGCGCGACATCGCGTGGCTGCGGGAGGAGTACCAGGCGGCGGTGGACTCCCTGCCTCCGCGCACCGACCCGAGTCCCGAGCTCGCCGAGATCCCGTGGATGATCGAGGAACTGCGAGTCAGCTTCTTCGCCCAAACCCTCGGCACGGCCTACCCGGTGTCGTTCAAGCGGGTCCTGAAGGCACTCGACGCCGCCGCCCCCTGACACCGTGTCCGCGCTCTGTGCACCCGTGTCCGCGGTCTGCGCACGCGTGTTCGCACTTCCCGTACGCAGGGGAGGTCAGCGCGCGTCGGCGTAGACCTGCACGGCCGTCGCGGGCATGGGAAACCGCACGGGACACGCCGCTCCGAACACGAGTGCCGTGGCGGTGCGTACGGCGTCGTCGAGGCAGCCGACGACCTGATCCGCGAGCTCGGCGGGACAGTGGACCAGCACCTCGTCGTGCTGGAAGAACACCAGGTGCGCGGGCGCGGGAAGGCTCCGGCGGAGCGTGGCCAGCAGCACCGCGGTCCAGTCGGCGGCGCTGGCCTGCACCACGAAGTTGCGCGTGAACCGGCCCCAGTCGCGTGCGGCCCGGCGGGCGCCGACCTCGTCGCCCG